>CAZOHR010000015.1:0-22398 GCA_964579045.1 uncultured Bacteroidales bacterium
ATCTCAAACTTACAACAATCCACACCGACCACCGACTACAAATTTTACCGATTACTGATTACCGATTTCAACAGAGACCTAAATAATTAAGAATAATTATAGTGCGAGAATTATTTTATAAATTGTATGGATATTTTCTTTATTCTCATACAACGTTTTCAAATTTAATTTTGTCTTAAAAGCAGTAAACAAATGACGGATAATGAAAAATTAATAAAGCAGTGTCAAAAGAAGTCCTCAAAGGCTTTTGATGAGCTTTATAATACATATTCTTCATTGGTTTTCGGAATTTGCTTAAGATATACAAAAGACAGGCAAGAGGCGGAAGATTTGATGCAAGAGTGTTTTATTAAAATTTTAAGCAAAATTGGTGATTATGAGTTTAAAGGTTCTTTTGAAGGTTGGCTGAGACGATTAACGGTTAATAATGCGATTAATTTTCTGAAAGCACGAAAAAGTTTTATGTCTGAGGATATTGGCGATTACGAAATTCAGGATGGAAACTTTGGTGCAGATGTTATTAGCGAAATGAGTGCTAAAGAGATAATTTGTATCATTAATCAATTACCGGTTGGTTACAGAACTGTTTTTAATCTCCATGTGATTGAGGGATACAAGCACACGGAGATCGCAGAATTGCTCGAAATTAGTGACATTACTTGCCGCACTCAGTACAAAAAGGCCAGAGAAGCTCTGATTACTTTAATAAATGAAAATTATAAATGAACGATTTTAACGACATATTAAGAAACAAACTTGAAAATTTCAGGGAAGAACCTTCTCTGGAGGTTTTTAATAATATCCGTTCAAATTATCCAAAGAGGAGTTTTAGTGATTTCTTAAGCGATAACAAGTTCTATTTTATTTCTGCAGCATCTGTTTTAATTATTACAACTGTAATTTTACTTTTGACTTTACCTGTGAACAAGGAAAATTCTAAAAATATTCCTACGCAGAAGTCTGATATTGTTACTGTAAATAAAATATCGAATACTATTGCTACAACAGAGAATAAAACCAATAATATTGAGAATAAAACCAATAATACAATAATCACATTAAATGATAATATGCCATTGGTTGACAGATCAGAGGTTCTTGAATTTGTTGGTGCGGATGTATTTAAATTTAGTGATACTTTAATTTGTGGTTCAATTTTAGAAACTAGCGTTAAAGGCAACGAAAACAATATTGTGCTTCCACGCGAAATAAAGATGATTTCACTTAATGGCAGATGTCGTTTTATTTGCAATACGCCAGGCGATTATAAACTTGTATATGTTGAGCAAACAGGAAATAAAATATTTACAGATAGTCTTTCTCTTTCATATAGAAATTCATCCAATGCAGAGGTAAGTGTGTCAAACCAAACATTGTGTCCTGGGGATGAACTATTACTTAATATCAAAGGCACTAAGGCGATTCCAGAATGGATAACAGAGGATTTAAATATCCACAAAAGCTCAGATGGTGCGTATGTTTTGGATGGTTTTAGATCTGGTAAAAATAGTATCGCATTTAGATTATCTACAGGGGAATGCAAAACAGATTATGTTAAAGAAATCAATGTTGTTGAAGTATTCAAATACAGTTATGTTTCAAGCCCTAATATCTGCTCAGGAACAAATGCTTCCTTAATAATAAGCAATAAAAACTTTAGTCCCGAATCATATATACTTAACAATGAGATTGTTAGTAAAGATGGAAAATTTAATAATTTGACATCAGGTATTTACACTCTAAAAGTTAATTATGGGTCAGGATGTCAATTGTTCGATACCTTATTAATTAGAGATAGTCTAACCTTAAGTCCTTTCTTTGGAAGTGAGCGCGATTTAGTAAATAAAAATAAGTATTATTTTACAAACCTTACCAATGTTGACGATTATGGTTATGAACGTAACACGAACCTAGAGTTTATTTGGAAGGTTAATGGAGAAGAATTGTCCCATATTGATAATCCAGTTTATGAGTTTACAAAAGAGGGTGACAATGTGGTAGAACTCTATGCAATTTTAAGTGAATCATGTCAAAGTGTTTATTCCGAAACCATTCATATTTCGGGCACAAATTTCCGAATACCTAATATTTTTAGTCCAAATGGTGACGGTATAGGAGATGATTATAAAGTTATTTACGACGGGGAATTACTTCACTATAATATCAGTGTCATTAACAAATTAGGAGAGATTGTTTTTGAAGGAAATGATATCAACAAATCGTGGGATGGTAAGATTAACGGAAACAACGACGCGGGTGAAGGTCTATATTATTACATTATCAGAGGAGAGGATAAGTTCGGAAACAAAATTGAACAGAAAGGCTCATTGCAATTGGTAAGGCAATAAGTTTTGTTCAGAATTGTGTCAGAAAAAAGGGTGGAAGTAATTCCGCCCTTTTGCATTTTTTATCGACAGCAAAAATTTGTGCAATGTTTGGGGACGTCGAAAAGATAACAGATCATTATATAAAACCATATCTAAAAAAAAAAGGTGGAATTTCTTCCACCTTTCTATATTTACTAATCTTCGTCTTGTTCTGCTTCGTATTCTTTGAGCAATTGTTCCTGTACATCTGGCGGAACTTGCTGATATTCGAAGAACGACATCTCGTACATTGCACGACCAGCAGTATTTGATCTTAAGGCCGTTGAGTAGTTTGACATTTCTGCCAATGGAACTCTAGCCATAATCTTCTCAAAACCTTTTTCGCTACTCATACCCTGAACGATTGCACGACGTCCTTGTAAGTCACTCATAACATCACCCATTCTATCGCCAGGAACAAGGATTTCTACATTATAGATTGGCTCCATAATTTTAGGACCTGCACTTCTAAATGCTTTACTGAAAGCGTTACGACCAGCAAGTTTAAATGAAATCTCGTTTGAATCTACTGGGTGCATTTTACCATCAACAACACAAACACGGATATCACGAGCATAAGAACCAGTAAGCGGTCCAACTTCGATTTTTTCCATGATACCTTTTAAGATAGCTGGTAAGAATCTTGCTTCGATAGATCCACCCACGATACAATTGTAATATACTAATTTTCCGCCCCAATCAAGATTATACTCATCTTTTCCGCGAACAGAAATCTTAAAATCTTTTCCATCAATTTTATACATTGTAGGATCTGGAGCTCCTTCAATATGTGGTTCCATAATCATGTGAACTTCACCAAATTGTCCAGCACCACCTGATTGTTTTTTGTGACGATAGTCGGCAAAAGCAATTTTGGTAATAGTTTCACGATATTGAATTCTTGGTTTAAGGAACTCAGTAGGTATTTTAAACTGGTTGTCGAGATGCCATTTCATAATGTTGAGGTGGTATTCGCCTTGACCTTGAACCAATAATTGTTTTAATTCTTTTGAATATTCAACAATGATTGTTGGATCTTCATCTTTCATTCTGTTGAGAGCTTCGCCAAGTTTTTCATCATCACCTTCGCTCAACGCTTTAACAGCTACTCTGTATTTTGGATTTGGCCAGTGAATTCCTTCAGCTATCCAATCCTGACCAGGTGCTACTAGAGTATGGCAAGTTTTTGTATTTTTGAGTTTTACAGTTGCTCCAATATCGCCAGCAAACATTTTCTCAACTTTGGTTCTGTTTTTTCCTGCGCATACAAACAAAGATGAAAGTCTTTCTTTTGTGTTATTCTTGCTATTGTACATGTCAATACTTTCGGTGAGAGTGCCACTCAGAACTTTGAAATAACAAACTTCGCCGATATGCTCTTCTATTGAAGTCTTAAAAACATAAATAGATGGTTTTGCAGAAATATCAGATTTAATTTCGTTTCCTTCAGTATCTTTTGTAGGAGCAAATTTGTCAGGAGATGGAGTTACCTGAGCGATGAATTCCATTAAACGTTTAACCCCTAGGTCATTTCTTGCATTGGTACAGAAAATTGGGAAAATTCCTCTTTGTGGTAAACCAGCAGCAATACCACGCATCATTTCTTCTTCTGTTAATGTATCATTTTCGAAGAATAACTCCATAAGCGATTCGTCAGCTTCAGCAGCTTTTTCGATTAAAAGTGTTTTGATTTCTTCAGCTTGGTCGGCATGTTCTGCAGGGATATCGCTAACAACTATTTCAGTGCCTTTAATGGTGTACATTTTGTTGGTAATAACATCAATTATTGAGTTAAAACCTACACCAGCATTTACTGGAAATTGTGCAAGTACTGCATTTCCACCAAATGTTTCCTTAATCATATCAACAGTTTTGTCGAAATTGGTTTTTTCGTGGTCGAGGTGATTGATTGCAATTATCATTGGTTTTTCTGCTTTCTCAACATAACGACCTTGGATTTCTGTTCCAACCTCAATTCCGTTTGTTGCATTGATAAGCATTAAAGCTGTATCTGCAGCATATAGAGATGATACAAGATTACCGATAAAGTCATCCAAACCTGGATTGTCCAGTATATTAATTTTTGTGTTGTTGATTTCTGTATAAAGCACTGTTGAGAAAATGGAGTTACCGTTTTCTTGTTCAATCGGACGATAGTCTGATACAGTATTTTTACTTGCTATATCTCCTTTACGATTGATTACTCCGCCGATTTGCAACATTGATTCGGCCATGATGGTCTTCCCTGATCCAGAATTCCCAACCAAAGCTATATTTCTGATCTGATCCGTTTGATAATTTTTCATGTTATTAGTAAAAATTAATTTAATGTATTTAATATCAATCTCTTAACAAATTTCTAATTTGGCTGACAAAAATAATAAAAATTAAATAACCACAAACCTTATACTATTAATAATTAAGAAATAATGTGTTCAGATTAGGGAACTGACGTTTAATTTGATACAATTTGTAATGAAATTCGTGAATATCGCTCTTTTTTGTGCTAATTAGGAATTGACTCTGCCACACTTTAATTTTAAACTTTAATCATTAAAACGCTAGATTTAATTTGTTTGTAATGTTTTTTTTCATTCACAGATTTTTTTTGATACTTCCTTAGTGTGTCTTTGCTCTTTTCTTATCTTTGCACTTTAATAGTAAGAGTTTTGAAGAAAAAATTTATAATAAACTTAATTTTTCTACTTTTTCTTAATGTTCTGGTTAAACCATTCTGGATTTTTGGAGTGGAAAGATCTGTTCAGAACATTGTTGGTGCCTCGGAATTCGGGTTTTATTTTTCTCTTTTAAATTTCTCGCTTCTATTAAATATTATTCTGGATTTTGGAATAACAAATTATAATAGCCGAAACATTTCGCAAAATCACAGCATCCTTAGTAAGCATGTATCAAATATTGTTGCCCTAAAAATATTACTAGCTGTTGTTTATGCTATTTTATCCTTGACAGCAGCAATTATTATTGGTTACGATCTACGTCAACTTGGAATTCTTGGAATCTTGATTTTTAATCAGTTTCTATTGTCGCTTATATTGTATCTGCGATCAAATGTGAGTGGTCTACAGTTATTTAAAACAGACAGTCTGCTGTCGGTACTCGACCGCTTTCTCATGATAATTATTTGCAGCATTTTAATTTGGGGTAATGTAGGTGGTTTTACTTTAAAGATTGAGTGGTTTGTGTTGGCTCAAACTGTTGCTTATCTGCTTACTGCTGTTGTTGCTTTAATGGTTGTTGTTAGTAAAACCACATTTTTTAAACTCAACTTCGATTTTAGATTTTTTAGGGTTTTTCTTAAACAAAGCTTCCCATATGCTCTGCTAATCTTACTGATGGCCTTTTATAATAGAATAGACTCTGTTATGCTTGAGCGATTACTGCCTGATGGCAAGGAACAGGCTGGAATATATGCTCAGGCATTTCGTATCCTTGAGGCCGCATCAATGTTTGCATATTTATTCTCTATTTTACTGATGCCAATGTTTGCCAAAATGTTGAAAAAACGACAAAGTATTGAGGATTTGGTAAAATTGTCTTTTGTATTAATTATTGTTCCTTCAATTTTGGCAATGAATGTTTGTCATTTTTATAATGAGGAGATAATGTCCATCATGTATTGGAATCATGTTGGGGCAAGCGCAACCACGCTAAGCCTGCTAATGACTGGGTTTCTTGGAATTTGTACAACATACATTTTTGGATCATTATTAACTTCGAATGGGAATCTAAGACAATTAAATATTATGGCTGCCTCGGGCATGTTGCTTAATATTGGACTTAATTTTATTTTAATACCTCACTTTCAGGTAGTTGGTTCAGCTACTGCAAGTATGATAACTCAAATAATCACTGGTCTTAGCCAATTGATTATTGCTTGGAAAATCTTTAAGTTTAAGATTAATTACAAGCTTATTTTTGCACTGCTTGCTTTTCTCGTTGCAAGTTTCTTGATTACCGCACTAATCTCGTCATTTGGTTTTAATTGGATTATTTCTAGCATTGGGGTAGGGCTATCGGGATTGCTAATTGCCTTTGCTCTTGGGCTTTTCAGGGTTAAAGCAATTGTTTCTCTACTTAAGAGCAGAGACAATGAAGAAATTCTTTAAAGAGAATAAAAAAAATTAATATCTTTGCATTTATATTTAGCTTAAATGCATCAAGAACTCAAAGATATATCAATCGTTTTACCGGTATTCGACGAGGAAAAAAATTTGGATATTCTATACAATGAACTAATCAATGTTCTGGAATGTCTGAAAACTGAGTCATACGAAATTATTTTTGTTAATGATGGTAGTTATGATAATTCTCTTCAAATTATTAAAAGACTAGCTTCGGAGAATTCGGCAGTAAAATACATAGATTTTAGTCGCAACTTTGGTCATCAGATTGCCATTACTGCTGGCATTGAAAAAGCAGGAGGTAAACACATTGTACTTATGGATTCCGACTTACAGGATCCTCCAGAGATAATTTGCGAACTATATCAAAAAGCAAAAGAAGGCTTTGATGTTGTTTACGCAAAACGCAAAAGTAGAAAAGGTGAATCTGTTTTCAAAAAAACAACTGCTAAGGTATTCTATCGCTCTTTAAGAATGGTTACAAAATGTAATATTCCTGTAGATGCCGGAGATTTTAGAATTATTTCATATAAGGTTGCAAATGTTTTAAAAGAAATGCCAGAACAGCAAAAATTCTTAAGGGGGCAAATTGCATGGGTGGGTTTTAAACAAACATTTGTAGAATTTGATAGAGAACCTCGCCAAGCTGGTAAAACTGGATATTCTGTTTCCAAAATGCTGAGATTTGCTATTGATGGAATTACCTCTTTTTCTGATTTTCCTTTGAAATTTGCAACATATCTAGGTTTCTTTGTGAGCTTGGTTGCTTTTGTTTTAATGCTTTGGGCTTTGTATCAGCGTTTAGTAGCCCAGGAATATGTTCAGGGTTGGACATCATTGATCTTAAGTACTTTGTTTATCGGAGGCATTCAGCTTATTAGTATAGGCATAATTGGTGAGTATATCGGTAGAATAGGCAGTAACATCCGTAAACGCCCTCTTTACATTATTAATGATAGTAATTTTGAGAATGAAGAAATTTAAAACTAGAGATATTTTAATTATTTTATTCTTTTCACTGATTACAGTTTCTGCTGTTGTTTATCTTATTGGTCGTAAAATGGATAAACCACCAGTTGTAAAGAAAGAAGTAGAAATCTCTATTCAAGAAGAATTTAGTTTTTTAATTGACTTCGAAGACAATAAGTACATTTCTACTAGTAATGGAATATCAAATGAGTTAGCATTTTCAGGAAGGTATAGCTGTAAACTTAGTACATACGATACATATAGTTCTGCAATATTAATTCCTGTTCCCACAAACGATACTAGCGAAATTGGAAATACTAAAGTTAAGTTCTGGATAAATCCATCCTCTTCTACAATTAATGCTGTTTTTGTGTTTTCAATTATGGATCAAAACAATAATCAAATACATTGGGAAGGGTTTCCAGTTAAAGGTGATACATTTACCCCAAATAATTGGTATTCGTTCTCTAACGAATTTGTTTTCCCTGATAAATTTGTAAATACAGGTTATTCATTTAAATGTTATTTGTGGAATGTTGATGAGAATAAAAATGCTATTTTCCTTGATGATATTTCGATTTCATTAAAGGAAAATAACAAAGTTGAGTCGCCGAGGTCAAAACTTGTTGATTTTGAAAATGTCAATGATAAAAAACTAAGTTCAAAATATTCTAAATCTGGATTCTATTGCACTTATGCTAAGGGACGAGATGATTTTTCAGCAACTGTCATAATCCCATTCGAAGAGTTGGAAACAAGCAAATTAGCTAGTATTTCTATTAGTTTCAATTATTTAAGCGAGGCTTCAGATTTGAATGCGGTGTTTGTTGTTTCTGTTTGTGATACTGCTCATAAAGACTTATTGTGGCAGGGTATAGATTTATCTAAAACGGGGGCTAAAGAAAAAGTTTGGGAGACTGCTAATGGGAGTGTTATTATACCAGAAGAGATTGCTAAGCCTGGTAACTATATTAAACTTTATCTTTGGAACAGGAACGAAAATCAGGTTTTTGTTGATGATGTTTATATTGTAATTAAGGATAAATCAGCAGGTGAAGACAGCGTTTCTCCTGCCTTTAATTTTATAACACAGAAAAAATATCAAGCAAAAGCCAATCATCCCCCATATGATTTTGTCTATGCCAATTTACAGAAAACAAATTCAAATGATTTTAACTCTTTGAATAACATATTTACAAAAAGTACCAGAATTTTAATAGGAAAATTTGACAATTCGATTTTTAAAGATCAGATTTTATACAGCCAAGCTGGAAAGTTTAAGCTAATTTATAATTCTAAAAATGAATTCGTAGAGAAAGATATTACTTTTAATTGCGAGATAGAAAAAAATGCTCAATTATATGCTGATAACGGATTTGTCTTTGCTGGAAATTCACAGAAGGACGAACTGTCGATATTTGTGTATGATAAAAAGAAAAATCAATTCATTCTATCTGGCCAAATGCCTGGCGTTGATTCTCGCAAAATTATTGCTGTTGTCAGCAATAAGGATAAATCATTCTCAGTCTTTGAAAATGATGGAAATGTGCTGACATTTGTTCTTCAACAAGAAAAATATATTCTGAAGTCTAAAGCAAAGAAAGTAAATCCAAATAATGGGAATATTAAGTTCTTAAAAGCAGATTTCCTAAATATAAATAGTAGCGATGTTTTATTGGTTTATCTAGAAAATGATATTAATAAATATGTTTTCCTTAATTATGATAGTTTAAATAAAACTTGGAAGCTATCAGAAAACTACAAGAATAACTCCGTGCAATCATATGATATGCTCGATTTTGCAAGTGACTATTTTGTAGTTGATTACAATCAAACAGGCAAAAAAGAATTGTTGCAATTTAATAAGAACAAACGTTTCGATTTAAAAGTTATGGAGTTTGATATTATGACTTACAACATTCTATATAATGTCGAATTCAAAGGTTATCCTGCCAAACAAAACCCAAAATATTATGAAGTGTCAAAGATAATTTGTGGTGATTTTGTAGGAGATAATTGCAGTGAGATAATTATTTTTCAAGATAATGTGAGTAAGGTGGACTGGTTGACACAAAAAACGGAGATTTATTCATTCGGTAAAGGTTTATGAAGACTTATAAGTTATTAATTATATTGGTTTTTCCACTTGTTATTGCATGTAATAGTGGAAGAAAAGACGAAATTAAAACCAAAGATTTTAGTTTGATAGAACTTAATCTACTAACAAATTATCCTAAAGATGTTTTGTTTATGGACTATGAGGGAGCAATGGACGGCTTTGTTGTTCCATCAGCAAATCAGACATCTAATGGGAAATTTGATTTTGATTTTACTGTAAAAAATGATAGCAAGAATTCTAAAAAGCTGTATTACAAGATATACTATCAAAACGAATCATATAAGTTTCCCGACTTTGATAAAACTAATGAGAACAAACAAAACGAGTTTGCTCATGAAAATTTTTATGGGAGTTGGGAGGAAACCGAATGTGGTTTTAAATCTTGTGGAGAGCTAGCAGCAGGCGAAGAAAAGAAGATAACAGACAATTTCCGTATTGTGGGAAATCCACGTAACGAGCAAAAATTCTACTTCGAGGGCGAGAACGATAGGTGGAAAAGGAATCCAAGGGTTGGTGATTATAGTGTTATGATTGTAATTATTGACGATGTGGGATTAGAAAAAATACCTCAAAATGTTAAAGATATTAGCTTAGCGGAAAACGAAATTTTTGTATCACCTTTCTTTTATTTCTTGCATGGCGACGGAAAATCTTTAGATAATTGCATCGTTAGCAAAACCGAAAAGGCGATTAATCTTAAAGCTTGTCCTAATTTGGGCAATGGTGTTTATATTGACAAATATTTATTTAAGAGTAGAACAGAGCCAGGCTTTACCGATTTTATGAATTGTCAGTGCGATACAGTTGAGAATTTGTATGAAAATGCAGCAGTATCACAGTTTGTACATTATATTGATGAGTCATCAAAGTTCAATAATATTCCAGTTATATCAGATTTCTTCGATGGCACATTTACTCAAGAAGAATATAATTGGCTTCGAGCATTTTATAAACCAGAAGACAGAATTACCGTTCTACCTCAAACAGCACAGCAACCATGTGCAACTGTTATAAGCGATAGTATAGAAAATAAAGTTGTTCTAAAAAATCCGAAAAGTGAATATGGCGAATGGCAGAAGCAAAATGTTGGGCTTATTACACGACATGGCTTTGCCTATGGTAAATTTACTGTGAAAGCCAAGCTCACCGAATTACTAAATGATGATTTCGTTTGGAATGGAATCACAAATGCTATCTGGTTGATATATCAGGGTGGAAGAGGCCAGAATGAAACGGGTTGGAATTTACGCCGGCCTTGCAAAAAGAAAGGCTACATGAAGACTTATTGGGGTGGTCGTTTTGATGACAGAGTTGAACGAGTCGCCTATTCTGAGATAGACTTTGAGATACTAAAAACTGTGCCTTATTGCCCATCTGAGAAATTCCCGCCTGTTTATGATAACTATGATGCACGCACCAATAAAGTAAAAGCATGGAATACAGAAATGCCTGATGATGTGAACAAAGACAAAAAGAATATTGCTGTTTGCTGCACAAATTGGGATATGGCCTGCTGGGAACCAAAGAATTTCTCTGCAGGATGTCATACTGTTACTCATAATGGAAAAACATATCAGGCTCATAGATGGGAAGACTGTTATCGTGCCGTTACAACAAAGTATATGGCGCCCGATGATGATCTCTTTGGTAGCGAGTATTATTATTTCCAGATCGATTGGCAGCCAGATAAAATTATCTGGAGGATTGGTCCTGAAAAGAATAAACTTTATGAAGTTGGGTATATCGATAACACAATTTCGGCAATTCCCGATAATCAGATGCTCTTAATTATTACTCAGGAGTTTCACAACACAGACTGGTGGCCAGGATCTCCATATCAGCAGGAGAATATTCCTTTTCCAGGAAAAGATTATGTAGGCGAGGTTTATGAAATTACAATTGAATAGAAATGGTTTTTAGCAGTAACATATTTATTCTTTACTTTCTGCCCATATTTTTATTGGCTTATTATTTAGCCGATAAGAAATACAAAAACATTATCCTTCTCATTTCTAGTATCATTTTCTATAGCTGGGGAGCTCCTAAGTTTATCTTTGTTATATTGGGTACTACATTTATCGACTTCCACCTTGTAAAATGGATGTCGCAGTCCACTAAAAGAATGCATCGAAATTTAATCTTGACATTATCAGTCTCAATTAACTTAGGATTGCTATTCTACTTTAAATACTCCAATTTTTTTATCGAAAATGTAAATTCTTTTTTATCAATTTTTGGAGATGATAATATTAAGTGGACAAAACTGGTTTTACCTATTGGAATTTCATTTTACACTTTTGAAACAATCACTTATGTTGTTGATGTGTACAGGGGAATTCATAAACCATTGACCAAATTTTGGGACTATCAGTTATATATAATTTTGTTTCCAAAGCTTATTGCTGGACCAATTATAAGGTATCACGACCTTGCCGACCAGATAACGGATCGCTCACACAACGATAATATAGATTATAAATTAACTGGGTTATTTAGATTTATCCTCGGATTGTCAAAAAAGTTGCTAATTGCAAATGTGATGGGAGCACAGGCAGATGCTGTATTTGCAATGAATCCAGATACTATTAACAGTTCTACGGCCTGGATTGGAATTATTGCTTACACATTTCAGATTTACTTCGACTTCTCTGGTTACTCTGATATGGCAATTGGCTTAGGCAGAATGATTGGATTTAAATTTCCTGAGAACTTTGACAATCCGTATGTGAGTCGAAGCATCTCAGAGTTTTGGCGACGTTGGCATATGTCTTTGGGCAGATGGATGAAAAGTTATCTGTATATACCTTTGGGTGGAAATAAGGTTTCTAAATCTAGATTGTATTTTAATCTGTGGTTTGTTTTCCTTCTTTCTGGACTTTGGCATGGAGCGGCTTGGACATTTATTGCTTGGGGTGCTTTTCATGGAATATTTTTGATTCTCGATAGAATATTCTTGCAGAAGGTATTAGATAAAATAGGTAAGTGGCCGGCAATAGCTTTTACTTTTGTAGTTACTATGGTTGGATGGGTTATATTCAGATCCGACACAATGAGCTTTGCAGTGGATTTTATTGTGAAGATGTTTTCATTTGATTTTGGGAAACTAGCATATTTAGATATAGAGTTTTTTGTGATACTCGGTGCTGCAATATTTTTCAGCTTTATTACTGCTTTTAAGTTGGGTAAGAAATTAGAGGAAAATATTCTTCAATTTATTTATCCTAACAGAAGATATCTGATAATGGGTTTTTGTTGTTTGTTATTACTGATCGTTTGTGTTGCTGACATCTCATCATCTGGGTTTAATCCTTTTATTTACTTCAGATTTTAATTCTTGTTGAATTATCAATTTGTTTTGTAACTTTATATACTTTTTTAACAAAGATAAATTGGATTTATGAAAAGCAAAGATCAGATAAAAATCCTATTGGTTGACGATGATCCCGACATTAGGGAGTTTATGTCATATAATCTTAGAAAAGAAACCTACGACGTTTATCTTGCCGAAAATGGGGAGAAAGCAATTATAAAAGCAAAAAAACATTTGCCAGATTTAATAATTCTTGACGTTATGATGCCAGGAATGGATGGAATCCAGGTTTGCGAAGCTTTAAGAAACGATGTTCAAACCAAAGATACTCTTATTTGTTTTCTTACTGCGCGTGGTGAGGATTATTCGCAAATTGCCGGCTTTGATGCTGGAGCCGATGACTATGTTAGCAAACCAGTGCAACCAGCAGTTTTTCTAAAAAAAATAGAAGCTATATTGCGCCGATCCGAAATGAGGAGTTCTGCTGTTTCAGAAAGTTTCAAAACCGAAAATCTTGAAATAGAATACGCATCGCATTTGGTAAAAGTAAATGGGGTAGGAGTAATACTAGCTAAAAAGGAATTTCTTCTTCTTAAGCTTCTGGTATCAGTACCGGGCAAAGTTTTTACACGCGAAGATATTTATTCGAGTGTTTGGGGAAACGAAGTTGTCGTTGGTGATCGAACAATCGATGTGCATATTCGCAAGTTGCGCGAAAAAATTGGAGATGATTTTATTATCACATTAAAAGGAATTGGATATAAATTTAAAACCTGAAGATGAAATATTTAAGTGCAAATAAACTCGCAATTATTTATTCTGCCATAAATGCTGCACTTATACTATTGTGTATCGGCATTTTTGACTATTTACTAGAATTGCATATAAATTGGGGGCTAACACTTGGAATTACTGCTATTGCTGTTTGTATTTCATTTCTGGTGCTCCGTTATCTGCTGTTTTCATTTGTTTATGACAGAATAAAGCTTATCTACAAAACGATTAACAAGAGAAAAAAAGGTAAAATTGATGGTAGAAGAAAAATCAATTATTCTCAGGATCTTATAAAACAGGTTGAAACCGACGTACAGGACTGGGCTAATGAGCAGGCACAACAAATGGAGCAAATTGTAGAGATGAGTAACTATAGAAAGGAATTTGTCGGTAATGTGTCACACGAACTTAAGACTCCAATTTTCAACATTCAAGGCTACACTTTAACACTAATCGAAGGAGGATTAAAAGATGAGTCTATTAATGAAAAGTATTTGCAAAAAATAGAGAAGAATATCAACAGAATGATAAATATTGTCAACGATCTTGATTCTATAACAAGACTTGAGTCGGGACAATTGAAATTGCGCTTGGTATCTTTCGACCCCATTGAGCTTTGTCGCGAAGCTATTGAGTCAATGGAGGATTTCTCCAAATCAAAGAAGATAAAGATCGAGGTTTTTAAACATTATGATAAAAGCTTTCATGTTTTTGCCGACAGGGAATTTATACGCCAGGTTTTCTCAAATCTGTTGATAAATGCAGTACATTACAATAACGACGGCGGAATGGTAAAAGCTGAATTTTTTGAAATGGGTAAAAATATTCTTGTCGAAATTACCGATAATGGTGTAGGAATTCCTATTGCCGATTTGCCTAGAGTTTTTGAGCGATTTTATAGGGTTGACAAAAGCCGTTCGTTAAATTCAGGCGGCTCAGGTCTTGGATTAGCAATAGTAAAACATATTATCGAAGCTCACGGACAAAAAGTAAATGTTCGCAGCACCGTTGGAATGGGCACAACCATTGCCTTTACGCTGAAGATTGAGAAATAGTAGCCATTACTAATAGACGACCTAAATCAACCCCCTCGATTTTATCTCCAGATACTTGTTTATGGCGTTTATTGTTAGGTTTTCGGGCTTAGTGAGAATGGAAAATACTCCGCGTTTTTCAAGTTCCTTTACAATTTGCCTTTTCTCGTAGGCAAACTTTTCGGCTATTGTCTTGACGTAGATGTCCTCCAAATTTACAGCTTCGGCGTTTATTAACCTCTGCAATTCGGTGTTCTCAAAAAACACTACAACTAGTACATGTTGTTTTGCAATAGCCAGAATATAGGGCAACTGTCTTTCCAAGCCTTCGATAGTTTCAAAGTTGGTGTATAAAAACAACAAGCTGCGTTGCCTAATATTTTGTTTTATTCCCGAATAAAGTCTGCCGAAATCAGATTCTTTAAAATCTGTTTTAATATTGTATAATGCTTCAATAATCAGATTCATCTGGCTAGTGCGACGTTCGGCAGCAACAAGATTTTCGATGTTCTTAGAAAAACAGAAAAGCCCTGCTTTATCGTGGTTTTTGGTGGTGACACTACTCATAACCAAAGTAGTATTTATCGCATAATCAAGTAAACTTAATTCATTGAAAGGCATTTTCATAACTCTGCCTTTATCAATTATCGAATACACCGGCTGGGATTTCTCGTCTTGATATCTGTTTACCATCAACTGGTTTCGTTTTGCAGTGGCATTCCAGTTTATTGTGCGGATGTCATCGCCCGGAATATATTCCATAATCTGCTCAAACTCCATGGTGTGGCCAATTCTCCTTACCTTTTTAAGCCCAGCCTCGTTTCGCCATGCCATTGCTAAAAGATCATATTTGCGTAATTGAATAAAAGATGGATAAACAGGTACCATTTCGTCCTTGGAGAAAATAAAACGGCGCGAGATTAACCTTAATGGGCTTTGAACATAAATCATCAACCTTCCAAAAGAATACTCACCTCTCTCGGTGGGACGAAGCCAATAGCGAAATGCAATCTCCGAGTTTTTATCAATTTTTCTAATTATGCTAAAATCTCTTTTCTGAAACTGAAATGGAATTTCGTCAATTACATTTATCCTTAACGGCATACTGTAATTGTTCTTAATGTGGACCTCCACTGGGTTTTCATCGCCATTCGACAACTTCTCTGGAACAACACGACGTGCATTAATTCCTTTTCTATTTACGAATAGCAGAAGAATATCACATAATGTAAAAACTAAGAATGCAATAAAAAGAAAAATGCTTAAATAGTATAGTGCAGCAAAAAAGAATGACACAATAAAAAACAATATCACTGCGGCTAGCGTAATAAAAAATGGCAATTCGATATAGAAATTCTTAATCTTCAATTATCTTGGTATTTCAATATGTTCAATTATCTGATTAATTATCTGTTTTGCAGAGATACCTTCCATCTCACGTTCGGGAGTTACTATAACTCTATGGCATAATACAGGAATGGATGCTCTTTTTATATCTTCTGGAGTAACAAAATCGCGACCTTGCATAGCGGCAAAAGCTTTAGAAGCATTTAAAATCGCCAGTGAGGCGCGGGGTGAAGCCCCAAGATACAAAAACGGATTTTCGCGGGTATTAGTAACAATTCCTGCAATGTATGCAATAAGTTGTTTCTCGACAACGATTTCTTGAATCTGCTGTTGGAATTTTTTTATTTGTGCAGCATTTATAACAGGTGCGATTAGAGCGATTTTATCTAAATCCTTTCTCTCGTGATGTGTTTCGATAATTCTAATTTCCTCCTCAAGATTAGGATAATCTACCTCTATCTTAAAAAGAAACCTATCTAACTGAGCTTCGGGCAAACGATATGTTCCTTCCTGCTCTATAGGATTTTGAGTTGCAAAAACCAGAAATGGAGATTCCATAATATATGTTTTGCTATCAATGGTAATTTGTCTTTCTTCCATTACTTCGAACAATGCGGACTGTGTTTTTGCTGGCGAACGGTTAATTTCGTCGATGAGGATAATATTCGAAAAAATTGGACCGTATTTGAATTCAAATTCGGTGTTTTTAACATTGAAAATAGATGTTCCCAGAATGTCGGATGGCATAAGGTCGGGAGTAAACTGAATTCGACTAAACCCAACACTCATGGTTTTTGCTAGTAGCTTTGCACATATCGTTTTTGCCACTCCAGGAACTCCTTCGATAAGTGAATGTCCATTTGCCAACATCGAAGCTATAAGCAAGTCTATCATTTCTTCTTGCCCGATGATTACCTTGTGTAATTCGTGTCGGATAGAATCTACAGACGATTGAAGTTCCGTAAGGTTAATGCGGTTTTTAAATTGGATATTCTCCTGACTTTCTGCCGTGTTGTTTAATTCTGTATTCTCTTCCATATTTTTATTCTTATATTTTTATAATGTTTTCCGGTTGAATTTATTAATCAGATCGTTAAGTTTTATGAGCAATATCAAGTCGATATCTTCTTTTTGTTTGAGATATATAATATAGCCAATAAGTTTGTTTATCAGAGCCTTATCAACTCCTGTTTTTTGATGTAGACGTTTCTTAAAATCTTCGTCAAGAACATCAGTATTCAACATGTATGTTGTTCTTATTTTTTCGAGGAAGAAAGTAATCTTCTTTGTAACAATATCTTTAGCATTGCCCTCGCGTAGATAGAGATTGCCTATGGTTCTTGCAAATTCCTCTGAAGTATTAGGCAAACTTGTAATAATTGGTACTACACGCTGGCGTCTTTTGGCAGTAAAAATTACAAAAAGCAACAAACCAGCAAGTCCCAATCTCCATGCAAAACTCAATGCTGGATTGCTAAAAATAAACCTTAGCGGACTCTCGCTGCCTGCAAAACCATCTTTTTGACTACACGCATAGATTATTGTTTTGTTGTCGAGATATGCAAATACTTCAGATGCATAGTTGCTATGATTATCTTTAAGCATATGGTAATTGGTGAAAGCATAAGGCTGTGTGTGGAAATAAAAGCTGCCATCACCATAATTTACCCTAATAAAATTTGCATATTCATTCGTGTCTATAATTTGATAACCCAAAGCTTGACTTGTGACTGTATCCCATGCTACAAAACCGGTGTACATAAAGCCAAGCCCGAAATTGTATATGGTTTTCAGCTTTTTATTGTAGAAACCTAAATTAGTTATTACAGAATCTTCGTCTGGAAAGTTAGGGTCAATAAAATCAACATATAAATTAAGGGAATCGAGTAAATAGTAAGGAAACTCGGTTCCTGATATAAATACTTTATTTCCATCATCGACAAATCTAAATAGTTCATTTATCGACTGTTTGTCAATAATCTGATTTTGGTCAATGAAAATGTAGGTAGCATCTTCGTAAGCGGGTGTATAGGCAAGATGTTCAAATGGAGTAACACGCATATCTTTAATATCTGCGTCAGGGAAAAAGGTATTTAATTCGGAATGAATTATAAAAGTTCCCCATGGCTTTTTATGTGTTTCGTTGAAACTAGGAGTCCAGTCAACAGGCTTGGTGATACTGCTTTCGAGAATAAACATTATGATTATCAAAAGGAGAAAAAGGCCTATATATAAATAAACTTTTTTCATTTTACTACTGACTTTAAAAATGTTATAAATCCCGACTCTGCCTGTTGCCATGCGCTAGGCTCTAGCGTGAATTCCCCGTACCAGCAGTAATTATAAATATATGAGATATAACGGAATTGATTTTGCAATTCTTTATCTTTAATCTCATACATATAATCAGAATTAGTTTTATCAGGATCCCATTCAATAATACCTTTTTCACTCAAAACTTTTAAAGTTTTAAGGTAATAGTAACGAGTAGCTAGATTAAAGTTTTGATCATTGATTGCTTTTTTTATCAATGCATCGAAGTCTGTTTCTAATAACTTGGTTTCTATATCCCCCGAAAGAATCTCGGCATTTGGTTGTTTTTTGCTAAAAATCCAGTACCCCTCTTTTTTCATTATTGCTCTCACAATAAAAAAGATTAAGGCTGCTAAAGCCAGAAAATAGAGAATCTTAATTATCACACTTGTGATTTCTAGTCCTCGTTGCGTAGCTTCAAAGTTGAAGATTCTTGCCAGTAAACGCATCAACCACATTGAGAACCTTTCCGACCAACTTGGTCCTTTATCGCTATCGTCATACGAAAAATCGTCACCTGAGTAATTATCTTTAATATCGTCGGAAAGATAACACACGTCTAAATTTGTTGTTGAATCTACACTCAGACTGTCGCTAACATAGGCAAATGAGGTCGACGAAATCAAACACAGAAAAAGAAATATGTACAGAGAAAATTTACTCACCCAATCCTATTTTATCAATCTCCAATAAAGTTGACTTATTTTCTAAATCTTCAACACAGCCGTAATAAACAATTGCATTCATGGTCTGCATCAACATTTGCAAAAAAATCGAAACTATCTGAGTTATTGCTGTTGTTATCAGCATAATTATCATGATGGCCGAACCAGTGCCTTCAAAACCAACAACTAAGGTGGATGCACCAGAAATAAGATTCATAATCATACTAACACCAAAGCTTATAAAGGCTACAACGATTGTAAAAATCGTAACAGCTCCCACAGTTTTCCAGAAATTATTGAAAATCAATTTCCAAGCATATTGAAAACTGTCCCAAATCCCTTTTTCATCATCAAGATAAGTAAACAAAGCAAGATTGAACCATAATCCCATAACAATAACGGGAACAATCCATCCGACAATTGTAATCAATAATATCAGTGTAGCAAGTCCAAACACAAGAAAGACGGGTACGCTAATTAACATAGTGAATAAGAAATATATAAATATTTTTCCGATTTTTTCCTTAAACATTACATTTAGAATGTCTTTGTAATTAAACTCTGTACCTTTGGTAAGATATAGTTTCATGTATATCGGAGTGAAGGAATATTGTATAATTCCGAAAATTGTCATAATAATAAAAATCACTGCCATAATTACTATTAGTATCAACATATTGTTGTTGATGTATTCTTCAAATACATTTGGGCCCCCAAAAGACATTGATTGTAAGTTCATAAATGACCTAAAATAGAAGTAGTAAATCAGGACTACGAAGAGGATAGGAACCGAACTTAAGATAAAATAGTTCTTGAAAAAATGCGCACCGTTTTCTTTAATAAATGCGAAAGTGTCGCTGAAATAGTCGTTAAATGTTCTCTTTTTTAATAGTTGCATAATCTATCGTTTTAATATTATTTTTTTGTCCCGCCGTTGCGGTTGTTTTGTTTTTTGCTGCCAGCAATAATCATTTTATCGTCGGCAAGTTCAAATTTAAAGCTTTCTTCTTCTCTTTTGATATTGTTGTAAACCATTTTGGGATAAACAAAATAGTAAAAGCTTATTAGACCTAAAGTAAGCAAAATAATCGACACCGACATAAAGTCAGGCATTATATTGCTGTATCTGGTTACATAGCCTTCGAGAAAGCCAGCCGCGATTGTAAATGGAAAGGTGCTTACGAAAATTTTAAGTGAAACTTTAATTCCTTTTTTAAATGAATCATAGCGTGAAAATGTTTTTGGGAAAATAATTGACGCCCCAAGAATCAGTCCTGCCATCGCCTCAATAACAATTGCGAATATTTCCATCGAGCCATGAATCCATATTCCTCTAACGCTCTCCCAAAATACATCATATTCAAAGAACATATATTGGAAAGCCCCAAGCATAATGCTATTTTGAAAAAGAATATATATTGTACCAAAGCCTCCGAGAATTCCTCCTGCATAACTGTATATTCCGACTTTGAGATTATTTATAGTAATGCCTATATGGCTGCCCCAATTTGAGCCACTTTTGTAAATAGCCACAGGGTCGCCGCCCTCAATATTTTTAATGGTGGTATTTACATATTCATCACCTAAGATAAGCCGAATAAAGTCTGCATCATTTATTGCTGAGATAACTCCAATAAACACAAAGACAAAAAAGAAAGCGAAGGCATAGTACATATATCGCCGATATTCGTGAACCAGCAATGGAACTTCAGTTTTAAAGAATCTTACTAGTCGATTGCCTTCTTCTTTTTTTGTTCTGTAAATTTTTTGAAATGTTCGTGCTGCTAAGTTGTTGATGTATAAAATAGTTTTACTTTTGGGGTAATAAGTTTGTGCATAAGCCAAATCATTCATAAGCTGAATGTATAGCTTAGACAACTCATCAGGATTTGTTTTGGATTTTCCGAAGATTTTCTTCTCAAAATCCATCCATTTTTCTTTATTTTGTTTTATAAACGCAGCTTCTCGCATATAGGCACTAAAGTAGGATAAATATGAGTACAATACAAATAAATACCACACAAAATGTTAACATCGATTTTGAGCTTGCAGGATTAGGCGAAAGGTTTCTGGCATCAATGGTTGACCTACTTGTAATTCTAAGTTATGTTTATATTTATTCATATATTTTGTCAAAAATCGGTATTGTAGAAGAGAATATGGACTATTGGTCATATGTTGCTGTGCACAGTGTGGCTAGTTTGCCTGCATGGTTGTATACTTTTTTGTTGGAATCTTTTCTGGGTGGACAAACACTAGGCAAAAAAATATTAAAGATTAAGGTCGTAAAAGTTGATGGTTATACTGCATCATTTGCAGATTTTTTTATCCGCTGGATAATGAGAATTTTTGACATCTGGTTTGGAATGGCTGCCATTGGCTCTATTTTTATTATGACAACAAAACACAATCAGCGAATTGGTGATCTCGCTTCGGGTTGCGCAGTAATTAGCGTAAAAAATAAGCATGGTATAAGCTCCTCAATTCTTGATGTTGAAGAGAAAAACTATACAGTTACTTATCCTACTGTAATTAATCTTACTGATAAAGATATGCAGATAATTAAAGACCTTTTTCAGTCTGCTGTTAAGTCAAAAGATTACGAAATGCTTGAGAAATTAAGAGGAAAAGTCGAAAATGTTACAAAAACATCTGCTCAAGGAAAAACAAATTTCGATTACCTCTCAATAATAATTAGAGATTATATTTTTATTACTAGGGAGATGTAGTTTTAATTAAACTTTTTAATCCGTAACTCACAAACCTGTACCTAATTGCACGGCGATGAATTGATACGTCGCGGCGGAGTCGAAATGAACTTTCTTAACTTTATTGATTTGTATGATTACCCATTGACATTTAAAACTAAAGAGTTTTTTGGGGATACATTTTGATTAAAAGAAGTGGAATAAGCTGCCCTTTCAGGGCGAAAGTGGTATTTTGTTTAATTAGCCCAAGCTCTGCTTGGGCTTGAATTAATTAAGGCTTTCAGCCTTAATGTTCAAAAGAATTCATTAGTGTTTTCATAGTATTCAACATGAAATAAAGCTAATGTTTTAAAATCAGGCTGAAAGTCTGATTTAATTTAACAAGAGGCAAGGCCTCTTGTTGGCGGTCACATTCACAAATGCGCCCTGAAGGGGCAGCTTATGCCAATTGTAATTATAAAACAGTCCTCTGTGTTTTAAATCATCTTGCTGCAATTGTTTTATAATCTTACAATCGGTATTATGAATTCCTACACAAAAGGGATGAACCCTATTACGTAAATTCAAGCAAAGTTAAGGCTTAATCCAACTTCAAAACCGCCAAGAATGCTGATTGTGGAACTTCTACGTTTCCAATCTGGCGCATACGTT
>CAZOHR010000015.1:22498-24633 GCA_964579045.1 uncultured Bacteroidales bacterium
ACCGCCAAGAATGCTGATTGTGGAACTTCTACGTTTCCAATCTGGCGCATACGTTTTTTACCTGCTTTTTGTTTTTCGAGGAGTTTGCGTTTACGGGTGATATCGCCGCCATAACATTTTGCAGTAACATCTTTACGAACAGCTTTAACGGTTTCGCGCGAAATTATCTTGCTTCCGATAGCTGCTTGAATCGCAATATCAAATTGTTGACGTGGTATCAATTCTTTAAGTTTCTCGCACATACGACGACCAAAATTTAAAGCATTATTTACATGTGTAAGCGTTGATAAAGCATCAACCATTTCGCCGTTTAGCAGAATGTCCATTCTAACTAATTTCGAAATTTTATATCCAGTTTGATGATAATCGAACGATGCGTAACCCTTAGAAATACTCTTCAATCTGTCATAAAAATCGAATACGATCTCTCCAAGAGGTAACTCAAAAGTTAGTTCAACTCTGTCTGGTGAAAGATAAACTTGGTTTAATAAAGCTCCACGTTTGTCCATGCAAAGCTTAATAATTGAGCCTACATAATCGGCGCGACTAATTATAAATCCTTTGATGTAAGGCTCTTCAACATAGTCCAAATGGTTTGGCCCTGGCATTCCCGAAGGATTGTGAACTTCAACACATTCTCCTTTGGTGGTATATGCAAGGTACTGAACATTAGGTACTGTTGTGATTACATCCATGTCGAATTCGCGATCGAGGCGCTCCTGAACAATCTCCATGTGTAGCAATCCTAGGAATCCACATCTGAAACCAAAACCTAATGCTGCCGACGATTCGAGAGTAAATGAAAGGGAAGCATCGTTAAGTTGTAGTCTCTCTAGTGAAGCTCTTAATTCCTCATAATCATCAGCATCAACAGGGAAAATACCAGCAAAAAGCATTGGCTTTACTTCGGAGAATCCCTCAATTACATTTGTACAAGGTCTTGAAACATGAGTAATGGTATCACCTACTTTTACTTCGGAGGCAGTTTTTATCCCTGAAATAATATAACCTACATCACCAGCCGATAGTGTATTACGTGGTGACATCGTCATTTTTAAAACGCCGATTTCTTCCGCGTAATATTCTTTGTTGGTATTTAAGAATTTAACAAAATCTCTATTGTTGATGGTTCCATTTAATATTCTGAAGTATGCGATAATTCCTCGGAAAGAATTGTAAACAGAATCAAAGATAAGAGCCTGCAAAGGCGCTTCAGGATCGCCTTTGGGACAAGGAATCTTGTGGATTATGGCATCAATAATTCTGTCAACTCCAAATCCTGTTTTTCCACTTGCGTGAATTATGTCTTCGCGATTGCAACCTATCAAGTCAATAATCTGATCCTCTACTTCGTCAGGCATTGCGGCATCTAGATCCATTTTGTTGAGGATAGGAATAATTTCCAGATTACTCTCGAGAGCTTGATATAGCACCGAAATAGTTTGGGCCTGTACTCCCTGAGTGGCATCAACGATTAGTAGAGCTCCTTCGCATGCAGCAATTGAGCGACTTACTTCATACGAAAAGTCAACATGGCCAGGAGTATCAATAAGATTAAGTAAGTACTTTTGTCCTTTTTCTGCATAATCCATTTGAATAGCATGACTTTTTATGGTGATACCTCTCTCTCTTTCGAGATCCATATCATCAAGCACTTGGTTCTGAAACTCTCTGTCTGTAACGGTACCAGTCATTTGTAAAAGTCGGTCGGCCAATGTGCTTTTACCGTGGTCTATATGTGCTATAATGCAAAAGTTGCGAGTATTCTTCATTAAAATCTTATTTCAAATCTGGCGCAAAGATACAAAAAAAAGAACAAAAAAAAAGCCCTCCAAAAGAGGGCTCTTCAATGTTAGATATTCTTATTTCTTAACGAATTTTGCGATAAATTCATCAATGTAAAGTTTTAGATTTGGAGTTCCGATTTCTTGAAGTTCGTATCCGATTTTAACTGTAGGTTTGTTAATTTTAACAATACGGTTAAGATCAATTGGAGTAGCGATAACAACTGTGTCACAAGGAGTGTTTTCAATTGTTTTTTCCAAGTCTCTAATTTGCTGATCACCATATCCCATAGCTGGTAATAAAGTACCGATGTTAGGATAAATTTTGAAAGTTTCAGCTAATTTGCCAAC
>CAZOHR010000016.1:0-22319 GCA_964579045.1 uncultured Bacteroidales bacterium
ACATAAGGTTATACTGCAAACCGTACAATGGTAAGGTTTATATCCTTCATGATTACAACCTACACATTTGTTTTTATTGCGCTGGAAACCTAAGCACAAATCACATAAAACTCCGCATGGGGCGAGACTATTAGAATCCATAATTAACAGTTAAAAATAAACTTCGTCATTCATAATTATCACTTATACTCCCAATACTCTTATTGCCTCTTCCTTATTTTCGACAAAGCAAATTCTACCAACTTTATTGCTTTCATAAATAAAGTCATGCAGACTTTTACTCTGAATATTTGAAAAGTCTCCAATAATTGCTAAACGACATCGATAGTTTGAAAATTTCTGCAAAATATCACCAGCAATACCAGTTTTAAGATCAAAAAATCCGTCTGCAAAGTGATGTTTGCTAGTTATCAACAAATCGGAGCCCTGATAACGGCAATTCGCCATCAAATCAAGGGCATCCTGAACAGAATTGATTATCACTTCATCGGCTGATATTTCGGCCAACACATTTTTGTTTATCGTAAAAATGTTAATTTCCATATTTGCAAAAAAAGACAAAAAACTTAAAAATTATCGAAACATATCAATGCAAAAGTAAAAATATTTGCATAATTAAAATTTATAAGTTCAATTAGATTTTAGTAATTAGAGTTAAACTTTGAATTCAAAGGAATTTTATCTAAGACGAGCAATATTTTTTGTAATTTTGCGGTATATTTGTAAAAAAGAAAGGAATTGAATTATTGGATACACAGCAATCATAACAAAAACTCCACAAGGCTACATTGGACAATGTGAGCAATTACCAGAAGCATTGTCCCAAGGTGTAACATTGGAAGAATTATTAAAAAACCTTGCTGATGCAATTAAGTTGGTTTTAGAAGTTTAAAAAAGAAAGGAAATTGATTATGGCAACAATGACTTTAGAATATGACGAAAATAACAAGTCTGCGCAGCTTCTTTTAGAATTTGCCAAAGCATCAGGTTTAATCGAAATTATAGAATGCAGCGTAGGTGAAATTGAAGATTTGGGCTTAATTCAACAAATGAAAAATGTTGATAGGACTAAAAAGGTCAGTAAGGCCAAGGTTATGAAGAAACTAAATAAATAATTGAAATTTATGCCAAAGATTTTTGAATATTTCGGAATGGTATTTTATTTTTATTCAAACGAACATTTGCCAGTTCATATACATGTAAAATACGGACAATACGAAAGTATTTATGAAATTCACATGGAAGACGGTAAGTTGAAATCTTTAAAATTGCGAAAAAAACGCGGTGTTGATCATTTGCCCACAACTCAGGCAAACGAGACAGAAAAATTTATTAAACACTACATTGGTGAGATAACGAACCTTTGGTTTGAATTTTTCGTATTAAAGAATAAAATTAAGTGCAAGAAAATTACTAAAAAATTGTAACTATGAATACGGTTATTGAAATAGTATCAGCAAAACATATAAAAAACTATTGTGTTGAATTAGTCTTCAACGATAAAAAAAGAATCGTTGTTGATTTCGCTGATTTTCTCAACAAAAATCCGCATCCACAGCATAATAAATATAAGCAGTTGCGTTATTTCAAGAGCTTTCGGATAGAACATGGCAATATCGTTTGGGGCAAAAACTGGGATATGATATTTCCAGTAGAGCAATTATATACGGGCAAAATAAAACTTTAAAAAAAGCCCTGGAGTCCAGAGCTTTTTTATTTGTTCCAATTTTCCATCCAGGAATCGAGAACCGGATTCATAATTTGAGCATAAATCTGAGTAGTTTTAATGTCGTTTGTCCTTAGATCTTGCTTATAAAATCAATTGATATCCCTAAATCAATTTATAAAACAGCAAATGTGTGCCTTGCAATTTGTATTCTTAGAATAGTTTTATTTCAACCATAGTTCCGATGTCTTTCAAAACTTCATTATATTTTGATTAGAATTCATTTTGAAACCAATTTTATGAATTCACCACAAAAATTACTAGAATTATTGAATCGACTACCTATAAAGTCATCAATCAGAACAAAATAAATACCTAATCCCAAAACACCGCCTGCAGCCACGAAAAATAACTCAGGTGTAATCATATAATTGTTCGCATTACCTACGAAACAGTATTGGTTTAGGTAAATGCTATCTTTACACAATTTATATTTAGCCAAATAGGCAGTATCTAAATCAGAAACATTGAATTCAACAAATTTATTTTTTGCCAACCAAACAATAGAATCATTAAACCTTAAATTATTGGTTGTAATTTCCATAACATCATTACCGCGAAAAAAACAATACTTGCTTTGCTTATAAGATTCAAGAACTTGTTGATAATATTCATCTGGGGAATCATATAATCTAACATGAACAAGATAAGGGCTTTCCTGCTTTACATCCAGAATATGAATTAGTTTACATTTATAATCTCTGGCAAAAAGTTGGATATTGACTGCCATCTGAAAATAGTCAATTTTGTTAAAAACAAAAATGCTATCAGCCAAAATGATAAGGTCACTACTTGAATTGTCTTTTAATAATAACTCATCATACTTCCTGTCAAGTTTTGATTGTTTGTAACAAAGGTTAATTCTGCTATCAAATTTTTGATCTTGGACGGTTACACCAGAATTATTTATTACAAATTTTTCGACCAGAAGTCTAGGTATTATTTCTTCTTTGAGTCTATTATTTCTTGGGTATTTATAATAAATGCTATAATGGCTCACACGTGTAATTTGACAAGGGATAGTATCAAAATCATCTGTAATTATAGTATCAATTACACTCTGTGAAAACGCATTTATGCTTAATGCAATAGTAAGAAACGTAAGTAGCACTTTCATATCAACATTGTAAAGTCTGAATTTATAAACAATAATTTTTCTTTTGCAAAACCATTGGTTCAGATATGTGTATAAAATTGGTTATTCCAATTAAAACCGACATATAGTAACAACTCTACTCCAACATAACAAAGATATAACATCTTTTCACAATGAACAAAATTATCAAAAAAAATAAATATTAGTTTAGGCTTTCGTTGTACGAAGTATTGTATTTTCGCAAAAAAGCCCAACATTTCTGTCGGGCTTTGTGAACTAGGGAGGAGTCGAACCCCCAACCTCCTGATCCGTAGTCAGACGCTCTATCCAATTGAGCTACTAATCCATTTCGGGCTGCAAAGATAAAACCTTTTTTGGCATTATGCAAAATAAATTTCAGATTTTTTCGCCAAACAACTCATAGTCGCCAGAACTATTTATTTTCACATTATAAAAACTGCCTATCAGTAGTTCTTCATCAGAAGTGATTATAACCTCATTATCCACTTCAACAGAATCAAACTCGGTTCTACCAACATAATAATCCAATTCTTTACGGTCAACAATTACCTTAAAAATCTTTCCTATTCTGGCCATGTTCAGTTCTGCTGAAATTTCGCGTTGGATATCCATGAGAGCTTGAGCACGCTCTTCTTTAACTTCTTGTGGAATTGAATCCTCGTGATTTGCTGCAGCGCGTGTTCCTTCTTCTTCGGAATATGTAAAAACGCCAAGTCGGTCGAACCTTTGCTCTTTAACAAAATCCAATAATTCTTGAAATTCTTCTTCGCCTTCTCCTGGATGTCCTACAAGCATGGTGGTACGAATAACGGCATTTGGTATTTGCTGTCTAATCTTATCAAGAAGAGTAATAGTCTCTTGTTTAGTACCTCCGCGGTTCATCGCTTTTAGAACTTTGTCCGAAATATGCTGTAGAGGAATATCAATATACTTACATACTTTAGAGTTTTCGGAAATAACATCCAACAATCTCGCTGGAAACATAAACGGATACAGATAATGAAGTCGTATCCACTCTATTCCTTCGATACAATTTAGTCTCTCGACCAAGTCTGGCAATTGTAAATTCTTATTTAAATCGTAGCCATAGTAACTTACATCTTGAGCAATGAGAATAAGTTCCTTCACTCCTTTTGCAGCAAGAAATTCAGCTTCTTGTATAATATCAGACATATCTCTCGAAACAAATTTACCTTTAAACAAAGGAATTGCGCAAAAAGCACAATTTCTATTACAGCCTTCGGCAATTTTTAAGAATGCATAATGTCCCTCTGAATCAAATACTCTATCATAATTATTATCAATTGCTGTAGACTCGATACTATCCATGAGTTTTTGCAAATCGTAATTACCTACAAAAACGTCAACTTCAGGAATTTCGGTTTTCAACTCTGAAAAATACCGCTCGGCAAGGCAGCCAAATACCACAATTTTTTTAAGTTTCTTATTTGCTTTTAAATCAACAAGTTCGAGAATTGTGTTTATTGATTCTTCTTTGGCATCATTAATGAAACCGCAGGTGTTTACAAAAGCTATTTCAAAATCGGAAACTTGCGAATTATGAACAACCTCAAAACCAGCTGCAGCAGCTTGAGCCGCAAATTGTTCGGAATCGGTAAGATTTTTAGAACATCCAAGAGTTATGATATTGATTTTTTTTGCAATTTTAGCCATTATTTTAAATTTGAAAACGCAAAGATAAATTCTATGAAGCAAATATTGGCATTTTTTATTTTATGTCTGAGTTTTTCTGCTGTAAATGCTCAATATTATGTATTGCCAGCCTGGGTCGAAGACCTCCCATATCCTGTTGGAAACAATGAAATTTATGCTGTTGGCGTATCCGACCCACGAATGACAGACAAGATTCTGGCAAAAGATGTTGCTCTTAATAGAGCGATTGCAATGGCAGTAATGTTTGAAGAATCGCAAGTTTATTACGCTTCTGATTATTTCGAAAAAAGATCTGAAGAATATCGCTGGCTTACAATGAAAGAAGATGTGGAAGAGCTTGGCAAGGTACACGCAGCAGCATGGATAGATGATAAGTCATTTCAAATTATCAGCACAGAGGAAAACACAAACGGAGAAACTGTTATACTAATAAAATATACTCCTTCGTCGCAGCAGGACACTAACTTTATTGTTTCGGCCGAATACTATCGACAAGATTTTGAAGTGAGCAATACCCGTGCAATGGAATCTATTCGAAGCATAAAACTATCCACATCATGGAAAAAGTCAGCATCTACCGATACTCTTAAGACATTCTTTCATATGACAAATTGGAACAATAGTGTTAGTTCCGAAATTACATACAACGGTATATCAATTGCGCCTCCAGGATATTCTTATGAATATGCACCAACTATTCCAGATAATTTCGACCTTAAAATTTATAACACATCAACAAGTTTAAAAAAAGGATTGTGGATAGCATATATTGATTCGTATATGCAAAGTGTTATGAAGATTTCTAAGAATTACAATTCTAAAATGCAAACCGTTTATGACGACTATAAAGTGAATCGCGATGATGGAATTACCGAGTACAGTACCGAAAGTCTAGCTCGTAGCGTATGTAAAAATGTCCTCAGTTTTGAATATGGAGGTATGGGAATTCACAAGAATCATTTATATCCTCGAGTGTTTCTTAAGAATGAGCGTGAGTTTTTTGTTTCGTCAACGGCAACCCCACAAATAGATACTACTAATACCGAGAAAGTCGAGAAGAAATGTTGGCTTAAGAGACTATTTTCAAAAAAGGAAAAATCAAAAAAATCAAGTGATGAATAATAAAGCTCAAAAATACGAACGATTCTACAATCAGATAGAAGAACTTACTCGAAAAGTTGACAATCCACTAAGTCGCATGGCCACGATTTGTGCAGTTCTACATCATAAAAACAGTTCATTCTTTTGGACTGGATTTTATCTTCTTACTGAAACTGGCGAACTTGAAGTTGCCTGCTATCAAGGCCCACTGGCATGTATGCGATTGAAAAAAGATACAGGAGTTTGCTGGGCAGGTATCAATACCAAAGAAGCAGTAGTGGTTAAAGATGTTCATGCTTTTGAAGGACATATCGCATGTAATCCACTTAGTAAATCAGAATTGGTAATTCCAATATTTAAAGGAAATAAAGTTGTTGGTGTTCTGGATATTGATAGCGATAAACTTTCAGCATTCGACCATGACGACGCTGAACAATTACAAAAAATTGTTTCTCTGGTTTATAAAGATTATTGATTACTACTTAGTTTTTATGTTAAAACTAGATTCAAGCTCTGTAATCAGTAAAATTGGTAATCGGTAGTCGGTGGGTTTAGCTTAGTCGCTACCGCTTATTGAAAAAATCTGTAATCAGTAAAATTGGTAATCGGTCCCGAAGAATAAAAAATCTACGATTTTTGTTATTCTTCGAGGATTCTCGTTAAAAGAAGAAATTGCTTCGCATTTTTTCGTTAACGAGTCTGTTAAAATTACAAATTGCATTATTGTAAAATACAAAATGCAATTTCTATTTTAACGGGATGGTCGGTGGGTTTAGCATAGTCGCTACCGCTTATTGAAAAAATCTGTAATCAGTAAAATTGGTAATCGGTAGTCGGTGGGTTTAGCTTAGTCGCTACAGCTTATTGCAATTCCACTTTTGTAAAAATAGTAGAATCTCAGACTTAGTACAATCCACACTGACTACTGACAACCGACTACATCAGCCGCGGCGGAATACCAGAGACCTAAATAATTACGAATATGATTATTTCACTTTAGATTCTGAGCCTTCAAAGTCTTCCTCAGTTGGCATATCATCTGAAATTTTAATCTCAAAATATTCTGGTCTGTGTTCTTTAATATAGTCAACAGCTTCATCGTAGCCATTTACGAATTTCTCAAAGTCTTCTTTATAAAGAAAAACTTTGTGTTTTTCAAAATGCGAATTGCCGTCTTTATCGAACACTTTTTTACTTTCTGTAATAGTAAGGTAGAAATCCCCCTGACGTGTTTCTTTTACATCAAAAAAATAAGTCCTTTTTCCTGCTCTTATTGAAACCGAATAAATCTCTTCTCTCCTTTTTTCAGTGCCTTCCATACAACATGGTTTTATTGTTCATTACAAATTTAAAAAAAATATTTTATACAAACCACATTTTCTGTGTTTTTTTTTACATAAAAAACATGGAGCTATTTAGATGGCAAAAATGCAATGACTTAAATAAGTGTTTCAAACCTTGTTCACGACAGATTCTGGACACACTAAACAACCGAAGGCATGGGGTATATAGCGAAAATTACATATAATTAAACTATGCTAAAATTCAGTCAACAGAGAAAATCTTTTATGTATCTCAAATTAGCACAATATCCTATTCATTTATTCTAAATATGTTTTTCTATCAAATCATTAAATCGGATATCCACCAAATGACGAAATATTTTTTCGCTGATTACCGAATAAATATTTAATTTTGCGGCAATAATTAAAAAGTACTTTAACATGATTAGCCGAAGGTTAGTAAGGATAAAGGCAATGCAAACGTATTATGCCTTTTTGTTTGACGGAGATGACCGTAATATCAATTCTGTTCAGAAAGAACTCGAGTGGAATATTAACCAATCATACAAATTATTCATTCATCTTCACTGCTTGCTTATTAAGGTATTCGACTTTGCTGGTGCAAAAATTGAATTCGGCAGAAACAAGCACATACAAACTAAAGAAGAAATAAACCCTAATACAAAGTTTGTAAACAATCGTATAGTTGCAGCGTTTGTAAACGATCAGGCGTTAAATAATGCAATGACAAATTTAGATTTGAACTGGAGTGATTACCCTGAATTTATTAAATCGCTTTGGCAACAAATAAGTAATGCTCAATATTATCGTGATTATATGAGTGATCCAGAAATCTCTGTTCGTCAGGATTTGGAAATAATCAATAAAATAATTTCGAAAAACATCATTTTCAATTCGCAGCTTGAAGAAATTCTTGAAGAAAAAAGTATTTATTGGAATGACGATCTTGAATTTCTTTGCAGTAATATTATTCAAAATTTGAAGAAATATGACGATAAAAGCATCGAAAAATTCAAGTTACCAGCAGTTTATAAGAATACTGAGGATGAAGAATTTGGCAAGATATTGATTAAAAGAACGGCTCTTAATAAGGACCATTTTGATAAAATCATTCTCGAATCACTTAAAAAATGGGAACTTGAACGAATAGCCTTTCTCGACAGAGTTATACTACATCTTGCATTAGGAGAAATGACACAGATTCCAGATATGCCTGTAAAAGTGACTATTAATGAATATCTTGACATTGCCAAATGCTATAGTACTGATAAGAGCAGTATCTTTATTAACGGCATCTTGGATAAGATATATGGAGAACTAAAATCTTCTGGACAACTTAACAAATCGGGATTGGGGCTTGTTTAGAAGTAATTTGTTTATTTTAACAATGTTTTAATATTATTTAAAATCAATTGTAAGTCATATTATGGTTAAAGTATTATCTTTGTGCTAATTTTATAATGGTTTATTTGTTATGAGAACTTATATTTTTATTTTCGGTCTGTTATTGGTTGCTTCTTTTTACTCTTGCAATAATGGTGATAAGAAAACCGGAGGTGAATACAATATTACAAATTCCTCTACTGGAAACGGTCAGAACGACAATGGTGGTTTGCCAACCATGAATTTTGAAGAAACAGAGTATAATTTCGGTACAGTTATTCAAGGCGAAAAAGTATCACATAGTTTTGTTTTTACAAATAATGGAGACGGAAACCTGATTGTCTCAAATGTGAAAGCATCATGTGGGTGTACTGTTCCAAAATGGACAAAAGAACCAATAAAACCAGGAGAAAAAGGTACAATTGAACTTGTTTTTGACTCGTCGAACAGAGATGGAAAACAAACTAAATCGGCCAAAGTATATTCCAATACTGAGCCAAATGTTACGGAATTATTTATCCGTTGCGAAGTAATTAATTAGATGTTTAATATAAAGTGAATTTTATGAATCAATTATTGTTAATGGCCCAACAGGGTGGCGAACAAAGTCCTTACAGCTCGATTATCTTTTTAGTTTTAATCGTTGCAGTTTTTTACTTCTTCATGATTCGTCCTCAAATGAAGAGACAGAAGGAAGCTAAAAAATTCCGTGAAGGTTTGCAAAAAGGGGATAAAGTTGTAACTGCCGGTGGAATTTATGGAAGAATTGTTGAAGTTCAAGATACTTACGTTTTTGTTGAAATTGACACAAATGTAAAAGTAAAGCTTGATAAAGGTTCTGTTGTAGCATCACCTGCCGACATTCCTCCTCCAGCAAAATAATTTTTGCTCAATGAGCGAAGATATTAAACCAAAAAAAAATATTGCGGCTTATATTGTAAAACAATTTAAGAACCGCAATATTTTTATTTTCTTTTTTTTCGTTGTCTTATCTGCTTTTTTATGGCTTCTTAATACTATAAATAAAGAACACGACACCGTAATGGAGATACCATGCAAATTTGAAAATCTCCCACAAAAGGCAACAATAAGCAAAGTAAGTGATATGGATTTAAAAGTTCTTATCCACGGACATGGGTATAACCTTCTGCGTGAAAAATTAGAACAAGTAAAGCTCCCTGTAATCATCAATTTCGCTGACAAAGACCATCCAATAGTTTTCCATCGTTGCGAAAACAATCCACTAATGAGTTATATCCTCACCACTGATTTGATTCCATTCTTATCTAAAAGATTTGGTTCTAATATAACTGTTACAGGAGTCGATCCTGACAGTCTTTTCTTTGATATTGCTGAATCTTATTCCAAGAAGGTGAAGGTAGTACTTAATCCTAAGTATTCTCTGGATTCTGAATATATGTTAAACGGTAAGATAAGTTGTAGCCCCGATTCAGTATTTATTTATGGACCGAAACATATTGTAGATACAGTAAAAGTCGTTTATTGCGAACCAACAGATTTGGGTGTTATTGGCGAGAAGCACATTACAGAAATAAAATTAAAGACAATCAAAGAAATCAGTTTTTCGAAAGCAAAAATCCTAATCAATTTTCCTGTCGAGAAATATACTGAAACAAATATAGAGGTTAAATTATCTGTTGTAAATTTCCCCGAATCTGTAAAATATCAGCTTATCCCCGACAAAGTATCAATATTTTACAAGGTCCCACTTAGTCTTTATGATAAGATAGATAAAGTTAACTTTGAAGCTGTCGTTAATTACGATGACAAAAAGAATGAACAAATTTCAGTTACAGTAAATTCAGTAAATCCTTATCTAGAAATAACTAAAATCAACCCTATAAGTGTTGGTTATATTCTTGAAAGAACAAACAGCAATGATTAAAGTAGGTATTACAGGACTAATTGGCTCAGGAAAATCAGTTGTGGCAGGTATTTTTGAAACAACTGGGATACCCGTATACAATGCCGACACGCAAGCTAAAGTACTTATGAACTCCAATAATGAAATCATTTCTGCACTTGTTAAATATTTCGGCGATAGAGTTTATACAAATGGGGAAATAAACAAATCATTCCTATCATCAAGAATATTCAACGACGAGCCATCCCGTTTATATGTAAATTCGATTGTTCATCCAGCAGTAATAACCGACTTCTTAAATTGGTGTAGCACTCAGACTGTAGAAATTGTGGCTATTGAGTCAGCATTACTTTTTGAAGCAAGAATAAACGACATTTTAGATTTCACGATTGATGTTCACTGTGATAAGGAGCTCTTGGTAAAAAGAATATCTGCACGCGACTCATTAAGTATCGAAGAAGCAGAAAGAAGAATTAAAGTACAGATTAATAATAAAAACACAACTTCACTTCCCGACTTTGTTATTGCCAATGACGATAAAGAATCATTAATTACACAATGTCTCGAAGTAATACAAAAAATTAAATCAAATGGTAAAACTCGGTAAATGGATTGGCGGCGGTCTGGGCTGGGCATTTGGCGGACCTATCGGAGGACTTTTGGGCTTCTTTATTGGCTCATTCTTCGATGCCACAACTACAATAAAAACGACAAATCTTAGCAGAAGTAATAGCACAACTCAAAGAGGCGATTTTATCCTCACATTCCTTGTATTATCTGCTGCTGTAATGAAAGCAGACAAAGTTGTAAAAAAAAGTGAGTTAGATTTTGTCAAGAAATTCCTAATGACAAACTTTGGAGAGCAACAAACTCTCGAAGCTCTAAAGATTCTGAAAGATTTGCTCGAAAAAGATATTCCTCTTGACGAAGTATGCATGCAGATTAGAAGGAACATGAACAATCCACTTAAACTGCAGGTAATACATTATCTATATGGTATTGCTGCTGCAGATGGAGAAATTCACAAAGATGAAATCAATATCATTGAGCAAATTTCCATAAAAATAGGTTTGACAATTCGTGAGCACAACTCGGTAAAATCTATGTTTGTTAAAGAGACTGATTCTGCCTATGAAATTCTTGGAATTACAAAAGAATCCAGCAACGATGACATAAAGAAAGCATATCGTAATATGGCTATTAAACACCATCCCGACAAAGTTGCAAATATGGGTGATGATATTCAGAATGCCGCAAAAGCGAAATTTCAAACCATAAACGAAGCTTACGAAAGAATAAAAAAAGAGCGAGGTATTATTTAGATGGAATATGGACAACAAAATCGCGGCACTGATTTTGCGAAATAAACAGGCAAAATAAATTTTTGTGTAATTAATTACAAATATTACATTTGTAACCTTAAATTAAATTATATGTTTTTAGAAGGAATTTTAGCAATAGCAGGACAATCGGGACTTTACAAATTAGTCTCTAAAGGAAAAAACAATGTAATTGTAGAATCACTTAGCACCGGAAAACGCATGCCGGCCTTTGCAACATCACGTATTTCGACTCTTGAAGACGTTGCAATTTACACTTACGAAGAAGACATCGCTCTAAGAGAAGTTTTTCTGAAAGTTTTCGAAAAATACGAAGGCAAACAGGTATTATCAACCAAATCTACCAACAAGGACTTAATGGATTTACTCGAATCAGTATTACCTGAATTCGATAAAGATAGAGTTTATGTATCGGACATTAAGAAGCTTGTTAACTGGTACAATACTTTAATAGAGCATAATATTCTAACTAAAGAGAATATCAAAGTTGAAGAAGCTGTAGAAACAGAAGCTAAAACTGAGGTTGAAGCTACTGTTGAGCCAGTCATTGACGAAAAATAATATTAAGAATATACCTAAAACATGAAGATGCTGAGAAATACAGCATCTTTTTTTTTGCGAAATCACTAAAAACGAGAATTATACACAAACCTGCTAAAGAATATCTTTTAAAGATTTGAAAGTTATTGACTATTAAATATCTTTGTTAAGATTATTATTGTAAAACTTAAAATTCCCTGATATGAAAAAAGTATTGATAGCTACAGACAAACCTTTTGCAAAAGAAGCAGTTGATAGTATCGAGAGTATTGGCAAAAATGCTGGATACGAAGTAGTAAAACTTGAAAAATACACAACAAAAGAACAACTTCTCGAAGCTGTTGCGAATGTTGATGCTATGATTATTAGAAGTGACATTGCCGATCGTGATGTTATGAATGCTGCAAAGAATTTAAAAATTGTTGTTAGAGCTGGTGCTGGTTACGACAATATCGACATTGCTGCTGCTACCGAAAAAGGTGTAGTTGCAATGAATACTCCTGGACAAAACTCTAATGCTGTTGCAGAACTTGCTTTTGGCATGATGGTTTATAGTGCTAGAGGCGGATTTGATGGTAAAACAGGCAGCGAACTAAGAGACAAAACTCTTGGTATTCATGCGTATGGAAATGTTGGTAAATATGTTGCGCTTATTGCTAAAGGCTTTGGAATGAAAGTATTTGCTTTCGATCCATTTGTTAACGACAGTGTAATTGAGGCTGATGGAGTTACTCCTCTTCATTCTGCTGAAGAGCTTTACACTAAATGCCAATATGTTTCACTTCATATTCCAGCAAACGACAAAACAAAAAAATCAATCAACAAAGACCTAATGTCTATTATGCCAAAAGGTGCATGTCTTGTAAACACTGCAAGAAAAGAAGTTATTCATGAAGACGATTTGATGAAGATTATGACTGAAAGAACAGATTTCAGATATTTGTCAGATATTGCTCCTGATTGCGCTCACATCTTTGAAGAAAAATATAATGGTCGATACTTCTTTACACCTAAGAAAATGGGTGCACAAACCGAAGAGGCAAACGTAAATGCTGGTATAGCTGCGATCAAACAAATAATTAACTTCTTCGAAAAAGGAGATGTAAGCTGTAAAGTGAACTAGTTCGAAGTGCGGCCCTTCGACTCCGCTCAGGGACCTTACAGTGCGGAGTGCGGAGTGCGGAGTAAAAAAAAAAACATTTGCCTCGGCAAATGTTTTTTTTATTTTCAACTTCGAACTTCGGACTTAAAACTCCGAACTTAAAATAACCAATTCATTCCAATATAAACGCCCATTTTACCATCAGCTTTTTTAACTGGTAATCCTATGTCGGCAGCAATAACAAAATTTTCATTCATCGATAAATGCAAACCACAGCCATAAGTCCAATGGAAAGTCTCGGCATCTTCTGAAAAATACAAAGATTCATCAACAGAATTTGGAATTCCTGTTTTATTAATCTCTAGTTTCTGAACTACAATACCTCCATCGAGAAAAGGATTTAATGCAGCATACCAGTTTTGACCAATAAATCTAAATCTTGCAAACTTATAACGAAACTCAAAATTAGCAAAAGCCATTCCCTTACCTACAGTTCTGTTTCTAATCATCCCGCGCACCGATTTACTACCACCAAGTCCATCAACAGTTGATGACGGCATGTAAGAATAAATCATGTAAGGTAATAAATAGAATGGAGTTTCACCATATATAATACCTTGATAACCAACACGATATGCAAAAGACAAATCATCAGGAATAATTGTAAAATACTGACGATGTGTTGCAGCAAATTTGCCAAATGTAAAATCTTTACTGAAGCTGTTAAACAAAACCACTTCCGACCACAAACCTTTCATCGGACAAGGCTCATTATCTCTAGTATCGTAAACAAAACCTACTTTTACCGAATTATGAACACCGCCGCTAGTCTGATTAGAAGGTATAATTCCCCACTCCACATAATTATCATAAAGACTGTTCACATCAGGAAGCATGTCAATTGAGTCTTTACCCTCATTTAGTTTTGCGATTGGCACTGGACCAATTTCTATGTCCATAAAGTTATAACCAAGTACCCAATTTAGGTTTTTAATCCCAGTTCCACCTTGAAAATCCATTTTAAATCTCAAGATATTTCGCTGATGCTTGTAGAAGATTCTTGTTTGGTAATCAGCAGATGTTTCATCAGCAAATCCAGCATTATAAACTGCATCATATCCATTAAAACCATAAAAATCAAGTGCCTGATCTGGAAGATACGACAAATCAGCAGTTAGGCGAATTTTAGGAATTAAAAACTCCGAATCGTAAAACAAGCGATAAATTCCAGAACCTTTGGTATAGCGACTTACTTCCGCATAAATAGAATGCTTGTACTTAGGGAAAGTGGAGCCGTCGCCATAATTGTAAAAGTTAGTGAGAATACCATATTGGAAACCCAAATCAGAATTATAGGAAACCACTGGCAAAAGTCCAAAATTCCATCCTGTTTTAACATTTTTAGGCAAACTGTCAGCATTTTGAGCTACAAGACCACTAAAAAAAACTGCACATACAAGAACTAAAACTATCCTTTTCATGTTATTCAATTATAATATTTAAACAAAGATAAAAAAAGACATTAAGTCTAAGTCATAAAAATTAATTAATGAATAATTTTTCGTAATTTGCAGCCATATTTTTTTTAATAAAATTGAATCGAATATTTAAGATATTACTGATTTTACTACTGATATATACATCAAACGAAGTATCAGCACAGTTCTATAACGGGCATCAGATGAAGTTCGGCAAAAACCGTGTTCAGTTTGATGAATTTGAATGGTATTATTTTAGATTTCAGAAATTCGACACCTACTTTTATGCAGGGAGTAAAGATGTTGCTCTTAACACAGCAACAATTGCCAACAAAGCCTTAGTAGAAACAGAGACTTTCTTCGAGCATCAATTAAACCAACGAATAGTTTTTGTAATCTATCAGAATCTGTCTGATTTCAGGCAAAGTAATATAGGGCTGGATACTGGTGACGAGCAATATAATATTGGTGGTGTAACAAAAATTGTTGACAACATAGCATTTTTATTTGTTGAAGGCGATGTAAGTAGTCTGGAGCAGCAAATAAAATCGGCTATAGCTGTTACCATTCTCAACGAAATGCTATATGGTTCGGAACTCACCTCAAAAGTTGCAAACTCAACACTTATTAATAATCCCGATTGGTATGTACAAGGCCTGCTGCGTTTCACATCAATGGAATGGAATTCTGATATAGACAATCAAACTAGAAATGCTGTTAATTCTGGAAAATTTGACAATTTCAACCAGCTAACAGGTGAAGATGCTGCAATTGCTGGTCATGCAATTTGGAATTATATTGCAAAAACATATGGACCTCAAGTAATCCCTAACATAGTTTATCTAACTCGAGTAACAAAGAATCCTGAAAGTGGTTTCTTATATGTATTGGGAATTTCCCTAGCTATGCTTCAAAAAGACATGACTGATTTTTACAAAATTCAATATCAATCTTTTTCTTATAACTCAGAGGAACCCGACGGTATCACACTAAGTAAGAAGACTAAGAAAAACATTAACTATTACCAAATACAATTCAGCGATAATGCTAATAAAGCCGCATGGGCTGAAAATAATTCGGGAAAATACAAGATCAAAATCAAAGATTTAGAAACAGGTAAGATAAGCGTTGTATTTAAGAGAGATCATAAGCTAGATCAGATAAGTGACTACTCCTACCCTGTTATTAAGTGGCATCCCTCTGGTAAGCTACTTGGGTTTATGATAGAAAAGAAAGGGCAAATCTATTACACTACCTACAATCTTGAAACCAAGGAAATCAAGGAGATTGAAATGGCAGCACTAGAGAAGGTAAATTCATTTGATTATTCGCACGATGGATTAAGCCTTGTAATTGCTGGATTTAACAATGGGCAATCAGATCTTTTTATATTTAATATTTTTGCCAATACATTGGTTAATATTACAATGGATAATGCCGATGATTATTCACCAAGATTTGTAAACAAGTCGGAGCAGATTGTCTTCTCATCTAAACGCAGTGGCAACGATATTGGGGAAAAACGAAAAAACATAGTAAAGACTCAAAAATTCACTGATATTTATCTTTATGATATTAAATCTAAAAAGCTAGAACAAATCACAGAATCAGAATTTGTCCAAGAAGATTTCCCTGAGCTTAAAAACAAAACATACACCTATTTATCGGATAAGAATGGAATAAAAAACCTTTATAGCGCCCAAATTGACTCAGCTATCAGTTTTATCGACACAGTAACACACTACAGGTTTTTCCTCAACAATAATATGCTCACAAATTACAAATACAATATTCTTGAGTATAATCCCGATAAATTCAGTAATAAGAGCACAATGCTCTATAAGTCGGATGGAATTTTCAGACTTATCTATAATGAGAAATTACCCCAAAAAGTAATCTCTGCTGAAAAAACAAGCTTTAGAAAGATTTATGACAAAGAAAATGAGAAAAAACTCAGTAATATTAAACCAAAGATTGACACACTTAGAAGTGATACTATAGTAAAAGAAAAGCTAAGTCCTGACAAGCTTGTTGTGAATATTGACAGTTATGAATTTGACTCTGAATTACTCAAAACCGTTAAGTCAGATGAATCCGAATTTGACGAATTAGGTAATGCAAAAGAACCACGAACAGGTAGATACCAAACAACATTCTTTACAAATTATGTTGTTAGTCAGATTGATTTTGGATTTTTAAGCAACTCTTATCAAGCCTTCACGGGATCTGCATTTTACTTTAATCCAGGATTTAACACGATATTTAAAGTTGGGACATCAGATTTGTTTGAAGACTATCGAATTACTGCAGGTTTTAGATTCTCAGGCAATTTCGACTCGAATGAATATCTACTAAGTTTCGAAAACCTTAAAAAGAGGTGGAATAAAAATCTCATTCTGCATCGTCAGGTATTGAACAATTACATAAACGATTATTATATAAAAACCTATACTCATGAGGCGTTTTATATCATGCGCTACCCTCTTTCGCAGGTTGGAGCTTTCCAAATATCCGCAAATTTGAGGCAAAATCAGAACTCATATTTATCAACTGATTATCCAAGTTTAATCGCTGATAATGAATATGATTATTGGGCTGGAATAAAAGGAGAATATATTTTTGATAATACTAAAGAAATTATAACAAACATTCTTTCAGGAACCAGATTTAAAATTTTTGGAGAAGCATATAAACAATTAGATAAAAAGAAGACTGATTTATTTGTAGCAGGTGCAGATTTTCGATATTATCAACCCATACACAAAAACTTTATTTTCGCTGCAAGATTTGCGAGCTCAGTATCGTTTGGTTCAGCAAAACTAATTTATTATTTAGGTGCAGTTGATAATTGGATAAATATATCCACAAAAACACCTACATTCAATAGACAGATTAAAATAGATCCTGATATAAATTATGTTTACCAAGCTGTGGCAACAAATATGAGAGGCTTTTCGCAGAATATCCGAAATGGGTCTAACTTTGCGGTTGTGAACTTGGAATTACGATGCCCAATAATTTCGTATCTTTACAAAAAGCCTATAAACAATAGTTTTGTCAAACATTTTCAGCTTATTGGCTTTTTCGATATTGGCAGTGCATGGAGTGGCATTTCGCCTTTTAGTGGTAATAATGCTTATGAAAATGATTATTACGACAATTATCCAGTTACTGTAATTATTCACAACGACAACTACCCCATAGTATCTGGATACGGTTTTGGAGTTCGTAGCAAAATCTTCGGGTATTTTATACGTGCCGACTGGGCCAGAGGCATTGACAATAATAGATTACAACCTAGAATGTTCTACCTGTCTTTGAGTACCGATTTTTAAACAAATGAAAATGAATGAAATTATACTCTTAATAGTCATTGGACTTATTACTGGCATGATGGGTGGCATGTTTGGTGTTGGTGGAGGAATTGTGGTTATACCAGCTTTAATTTTTTTCTTTGGAATGACACAGCATCAAGCTCAAGGCACGAGCACTGCTTTTATGTTACTCCCAGTTGGTCTTCTTGCATTTATGAACTATTATAAAGCAGGACATATAAACATTAAGTTTGCTGCAATTCTTGCTGTTACATTCTTTGTTGGAAGCTATTTTGGATCTAAATTCGCAATCAATCTATCAGACACTGTTTTAAAAAAGATTTTTGCAGTATTTATTATTTTAGCTGGATTAAAAATGTTGATTTGGAAATAAAATCACAGTTCGCATAATTAAAAAAACTTTCAAATTTATTTGTAAAAAGGAACTTTTAAAAGCAACTATTAAAGAAAATAAAAATGAACGATATTCTACCAGAAATCAAGCAATTAAGCAAAGACATTAAGGCAAAAGTTATTGAGATTAGAAGGCATATTCACATGAATCCTGAATTAGCTTTTGAAGAATATGAAACTGCAAAATATATCCGAGCGATTTTATCTGAGTATAAGATTGATTATGATGAAAGTTTTGGCGATAATGCAGTAATTGGAATTATCAACGGCGAATTACCTGGTGATACAATTGCTTTGCGTGCCGATATAGATGCACTAGGTTTAACAGAAGTTAATGCATGTGAATACACATCAAAAAAAGCTGGCTTGATGCACGCATGTGGTCACGATGCTCACACAGCATCTTTACTTGGGACCGCGATAATCTTACAAAAGCTAAAATCTAATATAAAAGGACGAATAATTTTAGTTTTTCAGCCAGCAGAGGAGAAAATCCCAGGTGGAGCAAAGATCTTAATTGAAAAAGGTTTACTTAAGAAGTACAACATCAAAAGAATAATCGGTCAGCATGTATTACCTGAAATGAAAACTGGGCACTTTTGTTTTGCGCCTGGTTATCTGATGGCTGCTACTGATGAACTGTATATTAAATTTAGTGGAGTTGGTGGTCATGCAGCCATACCATCAAAACGAAGCGATACTGTACTTGCAGTGGTAGATTTTATTCATGAGGTAAAAGAACTGCAGAAAGGTTTAAAATCGGATTTTCCGTTTATTATTGCTTTTGGACGCCTAGTTGCTGATGGGGTACTAAATGTTATTCCCTCACTATCTTCTGCCGACGGGACAATGAGAACCTTCGATGAAGATTTACGAAAAACAATTAAGATTAAATTACAAGAAATCGCAGACAGAGTGGCCATCGCAAACAAATGTACTGCAAACCTAGAAATAAGAGCTGGTTATCCAAGTGTGTATAACGATCCTGAGCTTACTGAAAAGGTCATCTCAGCAGCAAAAGAATTCCTTCCAATCGAAAATGTTGAGAATATGGACATGAGGATGACAGCTGAGGATTTTGCATATTTTGGGAAAGAGATTCCTGCTGTTTTTTACAGAATGGGAATATCTGGAAACGGCAAAGGAGACATCGGTCTTCATAATGCAGAATTTGATCTCGACGAAGATGCATTTTTACATTCTGTCGGACTAATGGCATTTTTAGCAACAAAAATTTAGTTTCGCACTTGTTGCAGTTTGATTACAAATAAATATTAGGATGAGAAAATTGCCAATTGATGAAATAGGACGATTGAGTCAAGAAGAATTTAAAGAAATAAAAAAACTTCCTGTTATTGCAGTTCTTGACGATATTCGCTCTCACCATAATACTGGTGCTGTTTTTCGCACATGTGATGCATTTGCATGCGAAGCCGTTTATTTATGTGGAATTACTGGCTGTCCTCCTCACCGCGACATACAGAAAACCGCCTTGGGTGCTACCGAAACTGTGGAGTGGAGATATTACGAAAACATTCTAGATGCAATAAAAGAACTTAAATTGAATGACTACAAAATAGCTGTTCTTGAAATTGCAGAAGGTAGCATCGACATTAGGGACTTCACTCCTGCCCTTGACGAAAAGATTGCTCTTATTCTAGGAAATGAAGTCAATGGCGTTGCACAAGAGATTATCGACATTTGTGATTATTGTATTGAAATTCCACAATATGGAACAAAACATTCTCTAAATGTCTCGGTGAGCGGTGGTATCGCTCTTTGGGAAATTTGTAAAAGATTACAAAAATAAAGAGCCGCCTAGGCGGCAGCTCTTTACATATCTGATAAAATTATTGATAATTTCATAGCTGGTGATGATGCTGCTGATGATTTTTTAACGTTTCCATATCCGCTTAGGCGGATGATGGAAAGTTGAAAAATATTGAACAGGGTTTTCGACTTTATTACCACTGCCTAAATAAAAAAATTAGCATATCTAAACAAGTCCGTCAGCTGACGGGCGATATATTTTTTCAACAATGATATCTAGTATTAATTATTGGTAATTATTTTAGCTACTTCTTCTTCGTTTTTTAACGTTTCCATATCCGCTTAGGCGGATGATGGAAAGTTAAAAAGTATTCAGCAGGGTTTTCGACTTTATATTGTCACTGTCTAAATAATTATAGTTAAAAAACTATGTACGCTGTCCAAAACCGTTCATCAACATTATAGATAAATGCACGATTGTTTGCAAAAGAAAACCTGAATATATCATTTGGAGTTGCATCATAAGGCAATTCGCACTCACCTGTTTGAGTCCCTGACAAATCGAAAAACACTAGTTTATAGCTATAAAAATTCAATAAAACAAATTCGTATCCCTTCTTACCAGTATAGCATATTGTTGTAACATTAAACTCATCCACATAATCTGTACTAATATTTAAACTTACAGATTCTTTTAGTTCACCAGATTTAATATTGTAGAAATCAATTGTGCTGTTTTCAAAATTAAAGAAAGCAACGGCTTTCTTTTCTGGGCAAAATGTACCACAACTATTATAATCGGGTTGGTACTGACCGCTTAATATTTGTTTAACACTATGCGAAGCCATATCTTTATTGATTTTAACCGAAGCCCAGCCATAATCGCCATAACCATTAATCTCAAGACATTTCTTTTTTGGGTTATACCACATACCTCTTGCATCAACCTGCACATAAGCACTATACTCAGAACGACCACCTTGGGAGAAGCCCTCGAGTGGAAATTCCGTATTACCAGCAATTAAAGTAAAATACAACTGTTTCTTGCTATCCCAAGCAACTGCAGAAGCATTTGTACCATCATTAGAAATCATTTTATAAGTAAAATCGTATTCCGCAGTACTTAATGGTTTCTGAGCTAAAAGTGAAGTGATCGCAAATATTGAAATCACAAAATACATGAGCAAATTTTTCATAATTTTCATAGTTTTAGTTAATTAAATTCTTTTGTTGAGTATTTAAGGTTGATGTCAAAATTAGAAATAATTCTGCCATCCACAAATTTATTAACCAATAATTATATAGTTTGTTTAAAAACTTGTCACAAAGAGATACTATCCACTAGTATTAACATTTCCTTATTAAAATCAGCACTAGCTGCCTTTTCAACAAACTCTTTTAGAGGAATCTCATTAACAAGAAATCTGAAAACAAATGCATATTTCTTGTAATTACCGCGCCCTGGGTTATTAATAATTGAGATTATTTCGGCCTTACTTAGACTAATGTCTGAATACTCGAACTGATTAGCTGCATAAATTGCAAATCCTTCATAAAACCAAATCGGCCCCATCGCATCTTCATTTCCCTTTAAAATACTGATATGGACACGATGTGCAATTTCATGAGTTAAAAGCTTTTCGTAAGAATGACTCTCTTTTCCTTCAGGATAAACTTCTTCATAGTATTCGGGCGTCATAGCCATTAAAGTACGTTGCTCTAAAGCAGCACAATATGTTTTAGGCAACTCAATATTAGTATTTTCTCCTGCGATAGTTAAAAGTGCAAAATCAAATTCCTTTTTGGAATCAAATATCATAATACTGTCGAAATATATCTCTGTTGATAATCCCTCCCATCCATTTCTTTTACAGAATTTGCGAATATTCTCTTTTGCAACTGTAATATACTCGGTAAACTCAGTCCTTCTATTTTCAAGAGATTCTGGCAATACAAGATTTAAAGATTGTTTGTGAGTTTTTAGTTTATTAATATTATCATTATTCTCTCTCGGTCCACACGAGAAGGCCATAAATAAGATAAGTATCAAAATCATTTTATCCATAAAGACGATAATTTTAAAATGTAAAATTAGAAAATAAATTTACAAATAATTATTCAATGTCGTTTAGTTAGGAGATTCGTTATCTGTTAATGTCCTACGGACAAAA
>CAZOHR010000017.1:0-22267 GCA_964579045.1 uncultured Bacteroidales bacterium
ATGTTATGTACGATCCCGAAATGTGTAGAAATATTACTCTCGACATCCGCTATGCCCTATTTGTAATTGACAAATATGCAGGAGCAAGTCATTTGATTGAGGAAATGGATTTGAGATAAGGGAGAAATAAATAACAAATAACAAAAAACAAATAACAAAAAACAAATAACAAATAACAAATAACAATAAATTAAAAACAAGAATAGTAGAACTATTTGGAGCTTGTTTTTTGAGATTTGGAACTTGTTCCGTCGCGGTGGATGGAACTTGGAACTTGGAACTTTTGATTTCAAAAAATTTATGGAAATAAAATTAAAATATAAAATCTGGCTCGAAACCGACGAAAAAGAAGGTGTTCTTGGTGATGGAAAATGGAAGTTATTAAAGGCAATTGATGAGACTGGTTGCTTAAATGATGCCATGAAAAAGCTTGGTCTCTCCTATCGTAAAACATGGGATAATCTTGTGAAAATAGAAGAAACCTTAGGTTTTAAAATTGTGGAGAAACAACGCGGCGGTGCTTCAGGCGGCAAAACAGGCCTTACAAAAGAAGGTAAAGCCATCGTCGATGCATTCGATAAATTTCATGAAAAATACGATACAATTATTTCAAAAGGATTAGAGGAAATGTTGGATGAGATTCTGATTGCAACGGGGAAATAAAAATTACAATAGAGAGCAGTTATTCTGGGATTAGTAGGTCAAATTCATGAATTTGACCTACTAATCCCCCACAAAAAACATTCCTCCCCAAAACCTGTTTACTAAACAAAATTGTACATCTTTACAGAGAATTCGTATTACATGACAATTTTCATTTTAATATCAAACCGTCTTGCATATTTTTGCAACTCGATAATGTTTAACTTTTTCTAAATTTTTAACAATGAATAACGCAGTATTTAGCTTTATAAAACCACAGAATGAGACCGTACAACAATACCTTAAAGGTAGTAAAGAACGTGAGTTACTAATTGCTGAATTAGAAAAACTAAGTTCTGGCACGATGGAAATTCCGCTCATAATTGGCGGCAAAGAAATAAGAACAGGTAAAACTGAAGAGTTTGTGATGCCACATAATCATAAAAAAGTGTTGGCGATATATCATCAGGCAACCGAAAAAGAAGTGCAGATGGCAATCGATTCAGCTCTCGAAGCAAAGCCTATGTGGGAAAATATTTCATGGCTCGAGAGATCATCTATCATGCTTAGAATTGCAGAATTAATTTCCAAGAAATATCGATATCTCCTTAATGCAGCAACGATGCTAGGTCAGGGAAAGAATGTACAACAAGCCGAAATAGACTCAGCATGCGAAACAATAGACTTTTTAAGATTCAATGTATTTTTTGCATCACAAATTTATCAAAATCAGCCATTTTCAAACGAATTACAGTTTAACAGATTGGAATATCGTGCGCTCGAAGGATTTGTTTTTGCAGTGTCTCCCTTTAATTTTACTGCAATAGCATCTAACTTAAATATGGCTCCAGTAATGATGGGCAATACAACAGTTTGGAAACCCGCAACCACAGCAATTCTGTCAAACTATATTTTGATGAAGATTTTTAAAGAAGCAGGGGTTCCCGATGGTGTTATAAATTTCTTACCTGGCTCGGGAAGTATGATTGGCAAAACTGTTCTCGAAAACAAGCATCTTGCAGGAATTCATTTTACAGGATCGAACAATACTTTTAATACACTTTGGAAAGGTGTTGCAAACAATCTTGAGAAATATGTTTCATATCCAAAATTAGTTGGTGAAACTGGTGGTAAAGACTTTATCTTTGTTCACAACTCCGCCATTCCTAAAGAGGTTGCAACAGCAATTATTGCTGGTTCGTTCGAGTATCAAGGTCAAAAATGTTCCGCTGCATCTAGAGCATATATTCCTAAATCACTCTGGCCCGAAATCAAAACTCATTTGGTGGAAATGCACACAAAAATAAAGATGGGCAGTGTAGCTGATTTCGATAATTTTTTTAATGCTGTAATTGATGAAGGCTCATACAACAGCATAATGAAATACATAGACATTGCTAAAGAGTCCAAAGAATGTGAAATTCTTGCAGGTGGAAACGGAGATAAATCAATTGGATACTTTATTGAGCCAACAATACTTGTTACAAGTGACCCTCATTTTATAACTATGGAAGAAGAGATCTTTAGTCCGGTAATGACAATTTACGTTTACGAAGACGACAAATACATTGAAACTCTCGAGATTTGCGATAACACTTCTCCGTATGGATTAACTGGAGCAATTTTCAGTAATGATAAATATGCAATGATTCAAGCTTGCAGAGTATTACGATATGCGGCTGGGAACTTTTATATAAATGACAAACCTACTGGTGCAATGGTTGGACTTCAGCCATTTGGCGGAGCAAGAGCTTCTGGAACAAATGACAAAGCTGGAGGGCAGTTAAATCTTTTAAGATGGACAAGTCCGAGAACTGTAAAAGAAACATTTATTCCACCAACAGACTTTATCTATAATTACATGAAATAAAAAATTATGCCTCTGAACAGCAAAATTCAGAGGCATTTTTAACTAAAATACTAATATGAATAATTCAGATTTATTATTTCCTGAAATTAATCAGATTCCAGAGAAATACAAAATTAAATTCCCTATTAAGCAAAGGGAGTATTTACTAAATGGAAACATCGAAAACTGGAATGGAGAATATAGGGATGTATTTTCGCCGGTTTATATCGAAGATCATGGAAAATCAGACAATTATATAGGTTCTTATCCAATGATGGGAAGCAAAGAAGCTATTGAAGCCCTCGATGCTGCCGAAAAAGCTTATGCCAATGGTAAAGGTGAATGGCCATCTATGACAGTTGAAGAAAGAATAGGAAGCATTAAAAGATTTGTTTTGCTGATGAAGGAACAGCGCGAAGTTGTTGTTAATCTTTTGATGTGGGAAATAGGCAAGAGTCTTGCAGATTCGCAAAAAGAATTCGACCGCACAGTTGATTACATTAACGATACAATCGAAGCTCTCAAAAATTTGGATAGAGAATCTTCAAGATTTACAATTTCGGATGGCATCATTGCGCAGATTAGACGTGCTCCACTTGGAGTTGTTTTATGTATGGGACCATATAACTACCCTCTTAACGAAACTTTTGCTACGCTAATTCCAGCACTAATAATGGGAAACACAGTAATCTTTAAACCCCCAAAACTTGGTGTACTTTTGCATTATCCATTATTAAACGCTTTTAAAGAAGCATTTCCCAAAGGTGTTGTAAATACTGTTTATGGTCGAGGCGAGAAAGTAATTTCTCCTATAATGGAGTCGGGTAGAATAAATGTATTGGCTTTTATTGGCAGCAGTAAAGTGGCAGATTCGCTAAAACAACTCCATCCAAAGCCACATAGACTTAAAAGTGTGCTTGGATTGGAAGCTAAGAATCCTGCAATAATTTTACGAGATGCCGACATTGACAAAACTGTTAGTGAATGTATTACAGGTGCTCTTTCATATAATGGTCAGCGTTGTACTGCAATAAAAATAATTTTTGTACATGAAGAAATTTCTACAGAATTCATTTCGAAATTATCCATCGAAGTTGAAAAGTTAAAAACTGGTATGCCATGGGACGAAAATGTAAAAATCACTCCACTTCCCGAACCAGGCAAATCGGAGTACTTAACAGATTTAATTGACGATGCGATTAATAATGGAGCAAGTCTAGTTAACCCTAATGGTGGTAAGTTTAACAAATCGTTCTTCTTTCCGGCTATACTAAACAATGTAAATGATAAAATGAAAATCTATCATGACGAACAATTCGGTCCAGTAATTCCTGTTATTAGTTATAAGGACATTCAAGAACCCTTGAACTATGTGACAGATTCGGATTATGGACAACAGGCAAGCATCTTTGGTAAAGATTCCGATGATATTGCCACATTGATTGACACATTGGTAAATCAGGTATGCAGAGTAAATGTAAATTCACAATGCCAGCGTGGTCCAGATAATTTTCCATTTACTGGTAGAAAGGACTCGGCTGAAGCCACTTTGTCAATCTATGATGCCCTAAGAGTTTTCTCAATCAGAACTCTAGTAGCAGCTAAAGAAAATGATGATAACAAAAAGATTATCCACGATATTTTAAAAGATGATAAGTCAAATTTTTTATCAACGGATTTTATTCTTTAAATAATCAGGTTAAGAGAAAAATTAAATTTGATTACATAATTAGCAAGTCGACTTTTTCGTAATAAAATAATTTTATTATTTTTACAAAAAAAGACCAATATGCTTGCTCCTAGCGAATTAATACAATATTTACCAGCATTTCAATCATTTTTCTTCATTGTGCTTTTTATTACAATGTACAGAGAAATAAAATCAGCTAGGTATATTTTATTATTTATGACCATCAGCTTTTTAAGTTTCCTTGGCGAAATTCTGGCTAACTACATGTATTATCCAGTTTCTGTATGGAGCTATTATGTGACAATTCCTTTACAGTTAACAACTCTACCGCTACTATTTCTTTATGTAGCATCTCAAACAAAAATAAATTACAGGTTTAGCAAAATTCAGTTTTTACACTTTTTACCAGCTATTGCCGTCCTGATAATTAATATAATCACATTTACGGATATCCCACAAGATATTAGAGTTAAACTTGTAGAAGCAAGCTTAACAAAACCAGAAATTACAAATTCTCTTGTGTTTTATATTGACACTTATAATTTTTCTCAAAACTTTATTTATAATATTCAGGTAATTATATACTGTTTCTTCCTAATTAAAGCAGTTTTTTCTCACCGAAAAAAAATTGAAAATTATTTTAGCAATCCTGAAAACTACAAGTTAAAATGGCTTAATTTTCTTGTGATAATGATTGCAGTTTTTTCACTCGCAGATATAGTAGCAATTTATTTAACAGACTTAAAATCCCTGAATCCTGAAATCTACTCTCTTATTGTAGTACTATTTATAAGCATAATCGGATATGGTGGAGTTTGGCAGAAAGATATATACAGAAAAGCTGATATAGTTTTACCCGAAAGTGAATCCATTTCTGAAAAATCAAATATAAATCAAAATGTTAAATCAGAAGCAGAAGACTTTTCCGATTTGGCCTTAGAAATTAAAAATTTGGTTGAGGGTGAAAAGATGTATCTTAATTCTGGCCTTAACATTGATAACATATCAGGGAGAATAGGAATTCATCGAAACACAATTTCAAAATGTATTAATGAATATTATAAACAAAACTTCCATCAATTTATTAACAGCTATAGAATTATTCATTCACAAAAACTTCTTAAAGATCCATCACAAGATAATATCACAATCGAAGGCGTTGCTTTGAATTCAGGTTTTAGTTCCAAATCAGTATTTAATCCTGCGTTTAAAGAAAAAGTTGGCGTTACTCCATCCGAATACAGAAAAGCCCGCAAATAATCAGTAAAAAAGAATTTCTTCTCTTGAAAATGTTCTGTTTTGCAAACCAGAACCTATCTAAACAACTGAACATCAATAGCTTGCGATAAATCCATAATAATAGCTAGTTTGCCCTAAAGAATATTAAAATTCATTTCTCTAGTTTTGCAAAAAATAAAATTATTAAATGAAAAAGTTTTACTTCTTATTAGCCTTAATTTTTGTAACCTTTTTTTCTTTACAAAATTTTGCTCAAACTATTAATAACCAAAATGAGGCTATTAATGAAATTATTTTACCAAATGTTGATGTCGCGCAATTAGAGGAAGAAGATATATTAAAATCAAAATTCAAAGATATTCCCGAGCGCTATGGCGTAGTATTCAATGTTAATACAGATTTGTTTGAAGCTGCAAAACATGAAATAATTGATGGACAAGAATCATTAACAATCCTTATTTCCTCTGATCATGCTAAAACTCTCGAGTTGAAGTTTCATAGTTTCTATTTGCCTGCAGGAGCTGTTTTAAAAATCACAGATAAAAAAGGAAAGCTACTAATCCCAATAGTAACTGATCAAAACAACAGAAAAGACAAGTACTTTTCCAGCGGACTTCTTCATGCTGAATCAATAGTTATTACATGCACTTTTCCTAGTGAAAGTAAAATAATGCCAGAACTTATGTTAAGTAATATTATTCATGGTTACAAAGACTTAGAAGAAACAAATAATACTAAAGGATGTTATGTTGACATTAATTGTCCCGAAGGAATTGCATGGCAAATTGAGAAAAAATCTGTTGCGCGCATATTGCTTGGATCTGGTCAGTACTGTACAGGCACTCTGATAAACAATACTGCGCAGGATGGAACAAAATACTTCTTAACTGCAAATCACTGTTGGAACGCCTCTCCTGATCCAGCAGATTGGGATTTTTATTTCAACTATGAAGCAGCAACATGCGGTTCTTTTACTCCATTTATTTCAGCAGTTTCAGGTTCTGTTTTACGAGCAAAAAACTCAGCGTCTGATTTTTGTTTGGTTGAAATTACAGGATCAATTCCTTCCGCAGCTGGAGTAATTTTTGCTGGTTGGGACCGTAGCGAATCACAAGTCGATTCTGTCATTGTTATTCACCATCCAGGTGGCCAAGGTAAAAAGATTTCAAAAGACTTTGGTGGAGTATTTAATGCAAACTGGTCGGGAACTCCTACTAATTCTCATTGGGCAATTAACTACGATTTATCTTCAACAGAAGGAGGCAGTTCGGGTTCGTCACTTTTCAATAAAGAACGCAAAATAATTGGTCAACTTCATGGAGGTGATGCACTTTGTGGAAATAATCTAAATGACTATTACGGAAAATTTTTATTGTCATGGGATTACGGCTCTACAAGTGAAACACGATTAAAAGAATGGCTTGACCCGCTTAATATAAATGTCGAATCCATAGGACATTGGAGTAATAATATTGCTTTTGTTGAAGAAGATCTCCAGATATTTAAAATCCTAGGAACCGAAGAAAACCTATGTTCGTCTCAGAATAATTATCCTAGTGTGGTTATCCGTAATTTGGGCAATGCAGAAATAAATTCAGCTACAATTGCCTGTAAAATAAATGAGAACCCGCCTCATATTCTAACATGGACTGGGAATTTATTAAGAAATGAAACCGACACAGTCTATTTCACAGAATTAAATCCTCCAACGGGTACCAACCTTATAACCTCATACATTCAATCATCAAACATTACAGATACTGTTAATTTTAACGATACCGCTAGAGCAAACATGATAATTGACCCTGGGCAGTTAATAAGAGTTGATATAAAAGGGAGAAAATATTATGAGGATGATATTAGCTGGTCATTAAAAAAGGGAACTACTACAATTGCATCTGGGAGCGGTTATACGACACCGTCCCCGTATATTCAGTTAAGGATAACAGAAGACTTTTGTCTCGATTTTGATTGTTATACTTTTAGTATTACAGATAATAATTGTGGAGGTGCAACACCTGGCTACTTCTGGCTGACAAACCTAGCAACAGGCGATACTATTGCACAAGGTTGCCATAGCGGTACAACTGAAAACGTAAATTTTTGTGTCGAACCCGATTTGCTCGAAATAACCGAACAACCTATTGATGCCGAAGTATGCGAAAACGATTTTGTTAGTTTGATTATAAATCTTTCTGGCGGGATTAGTCCCTATGAATACCAATGGTATAAAGATGGTTTTCAAATTATGGGAGCAGACGAAGCCTATTTAAACTTTAGCTCCGCAGACTTAAGCGATGAAGGTGAATATTATTGTGTTGCTAGCTCTTCAGGAGGAACTGATCCAATAACCAGCCAGACAGTTGATGTAATAATAAACCCCTTGCCTATAATAAGTGGGGGAAGTTCTGTCGCGGCTGGCCAAACAATTTCACTTACAGCTGATGAAGAGCCTTCAATTATTAACCCATGGCAATCTATGGACACTAATATTGCAACTGTGCTAGATGGAGAAGTCTTAGGTGTTTCTGAAGGTAATTGCAATATTATTTTCACGTCGATTTTCGGTTGCATTGCAGAATACAGTATAAATGTGACCATTCCTTTTATTTGTTACCCTCCAACAGACATTTATGCTTCTCCTCTAAGCTTTTCTCAAGCTACACTATTTTGGACAATACAAAATTCTGAAAGTGAATGGAAGATTAAGTATAAAAAATCATCAGATCTGGATTTTATCGTAATTGATAATGTCATGGAAAATCCATATCTCTTGGATAATCTCGATACAGGCACAGAATATATCTGGGCAATAAAATCCATTTGCGAAAATAGCGAAAGCGTCTATTCCGAGTTAGATAATTTTTCAACTTTAACAAATCAACTAAACGATAATATAAACGAAGTTTGTATTAATTACTGGAATGGAAAATTGACTGTGAGCAATTTTAGTAATCAGGAAATTTCTTGTATTTCGGGTTACAATTCAATTGGGCAAATAATATTTATCGACAAAAATATTGGTAATAGCGATTATTGCAGAGACCTACAAATGAGTAATAATATAATTTTTATAAAAATAACAACAGAAAAGGAAACCATGGTATATAAACAATTTATAAAATAGGATTTGAGCAACATTTATCTTTTTTTAAACAATACCAATAAACTATGCCAATGGTTCCTTTTTTGTTTTTAACAAAATGTGCTAAATATCTGATATTTAATTAAAAAGAGCTTTCTAACTCAACGTATTGTCCTGATTTGCAAATCAGAACATTATTTTCTTTTAGTTGCCAGACCTAAGGGCTAATTCTGAAACCCTTGTTTCATGGTCATTTTAATGCACTTTTTATAAATTTAAATAAACACTCTAACCAAACTTCCACAATTACACTTTTTTTAAATAAAAATCACTAGGATAAAAATTGAATTGAATGTCAAATTTGATTATTTTTGTGATTAGAGAAAGTTTTAGAGCTTCACAACCATATTATATTATTGAAAAAGTGTTCGTAAATGAAAAAAAGAGATTTATTCATAAAAAATAAATGTTTACACAAAAAAAATAACTTAAAAACATTGTTAAAACTATATTTTTTAATACTGTTTTCTTCTATTCTTAGTTTTAACAATTATGCTCAGGTTATTTACACCCTTAATGAAACCACTTACTACACCAGCTTTACAGATGGAGGGGGGATTTTTAGCAACGGTACAGAGTTAGGTATGTGGGCTAATACTTCTGGAAACAAGCAAGTTGTAGCATGGCGTCAATTTCAAACAAATGGTACAAATAGCGGAACTGCTAGAAGTTTACAAGTAGGGGATGTTTTTACTATTTCTGTTTATGCGAGTTCTGCTTTGGGAAGCATGGGTTTTTCGCTAAATGCTTCTCCTTCAACAGGATCGTGGGCTAACCGGTATAGCAACAGCAGGTTATATATTGAGGCAGACGGCAACTCAGGTTCGTGGTATGTAAATTCTAGCGCTGGCAATCAGACTCTAGATTACAATGTTTCCTCAACAGCTCGCAATTACGAGTTTACAATAAGAATTACATCCGAAACAACAGCAGATATTGAATTAGTTGTTGACGGCACCACTACAAAACGCTTAATGAATGTTACAATGAATGGAACAGCTGGCACAAACATTTCGCATTTTGTTCTATTTTTAAATGATGATTGGAATGGTGCCGCAAATTCTAATATATATTGGAAGCAAACAACTTCTCATAATGCTACTGGCACAGTGAATCTTGGCTATTATCTTGCTTCTGGAACATACACTCCAGGTTTGGTAAAAAATGGATTAACTTCAACAAGTACTTCGACGTCAAACACAAACAATGTAAACATCGGTGGGGATTCCGGATCCTCAGTATTATTGAGTAACGCAAATACATATTCAGGTACTATGACAGTAAATGCCAATGCAACATTAAAGCTCGGCACTTCTTCAACATCGAGCAGTTCTGGTCCATTAGGTACAACTGCCGCTGGAACAACCGTCAGTTCTGGTGGAGTACTAGATATGAACGGATATTCATTAAATTCTTCGGCAACTGAATCTTTAACATTAAACGGAGGCGGAATTTCAGGTGGCGGGGCTTTAACAAATTCTAACTTAACTGCATCTGAATGGAAAGGTACTGTTGCTTTGGGATCAGATGCAACTATCGGCGGAAGTGGAAATATTACGCTTAGCGGGGTTATTTCTGGAACATTTAATTTAACAAAGACCGGAACTGCAACAGCAATACTTAGTGCCACAAATACTTTTGGCGGTTCAGGAAAATCAATTAAAATTGAACAAGGCACCGTCTCTATGTCCAGTTTTGCAAATAATTTGGGAGATGTTTCAAATACAATATCCATGGGAACAGCTTCATCTTCTGGGACACTAAAAACAACCGGAACAGTGACAGGAAGTGTTTCAAGATCGTTTACTATTAATGCTGGCGGAGGTAGTTTAGAAATTGCCGGTACAGGAACTCCAACTTTTTCATCATCATCAGGAACTTATACCGGAACGCTAAATGGGGAATTTATCGTAAATTGTTCAAGCACTGGCGGAGTTCAATTTAATTTAGCTATGTCTGGTTCTGGAGGAATGACAATCAACAGTTCTTCTTCAGGTATCGTTACTATGGGAACAGCCGGAGCCGCCGCCAGTACATATTCGGGAGATACTAAAATAACATCAGGCAAATTAGAATTAGGAGTGGCCAATATTCTACCTAACAGTTCAAAACTTTTTTTAAATGGTGGCACATTTAGTTCTGGTTCATCTACAGGTTATGGTGAGACAATGGGCACACTTCAATTAAATGAAAATTCAATAATTGCGTTAGGTAGTGGTTCTCACACATTGACGTTTAGCTCAAGTGATGCAATTTCGTGGACATCAGGTAAAACATTGACGGTTACGGGTTGGACTGGTACAACAGGCTCGTCAGGAACTGCTGGAAAAATATTTGTAGGGGCTTCTGCATCTGGGTTAACGACATCTCAATTAGCAATGATAAATTTTTCAGGAGTGCCTGCAACTATTTTAGCAAGTGGAGAAATTGTTCCTGCAGCCACTCAATATCGTTCAGTTACTAGTGGAAATTGGAATAGCAATGCAACTTGGGAAAAATCCACTGATGGCACTACCTGGAGTGCTGCAGTAGCAACACCAACAAATGCTGACGGAATTATTACAGTAAGAAATACACATATTGTTACGGTAACGGCTAGTGTAACTGTTGATCAGTTGACAATTGATTCTGGGGGAAGCCTGATTTTATCTGCTGGAACACTTACTATTGCAAATGGTTCAGAATCAAACGATTTAATTATTCGTGGAACATATCAGAGAACTTCAGCTGCAACTACAATGTCTATTAATGGAGGAGCAGCTGTTTTATGCGATAATGGTGGGAGTTACTCTCATAATGCTACTGGAAATTCACTACCTGTAATTACATGGGCGGATGGATCTGAATTGAAAATTGAAAATAGTTTACAAGTCGGCCTCGATCAAAGTTTCTGGAACGTAAGGATAACGGGAGGTTCCGCCAGTTCGATAACTTTTAATGACAATGTTTCCAGAACAATGACCGTTCGCAATAATTTTACACTTGAAAGCGGTACATTTTATTTAAAAAATGGAGGAGCTGTTGGTGGAAATCATGTATTGAGAGTCAAAGGAAACTTTATTCAATCTGGCGGTAGTTTCTCATGGAATCAGTCGAGTAGCGACAATACGAGTGTTGTAAAACTTGAACTTGAAAAGGATTTTATAGTCTCAGGTGGAGTTTGGGGCGGTTATGTTTCTGCAACAGACTGCAATTCGGCTGTGTACTTTGTGGGAACAGGAGAACAAACCTATTCTACAATCATAGCACATGATGCTGGTGGTGAAATGAGAAACCGATTTGTTTATCAGACAAGTAGCGGTCCAACTGGCCTTAACGAGGTTTATAATGGATCCGTTAAACAATATACCATTGCTTGTACTTGTGTGTCAGTCCCAGCAGGCTTTTCTAAATGGCCGGAATCAGGCACCTTACTAAAATCAATGACTGTAAATAATGTAAATGGAGTTGACCTGCGCCACAACAGAACAATTAATGATAGCTTATATCTGAAAGCAGGATTACTCAATCATGTATCTTCAACAGTTACAATGGCCGACGGCACGACTATTGACCGTAGCGGTGGAACTCTCAGTGCTGCTCCTACATTCGGATCTTCTGTAAATGTAATTTATACCGAGCATTCTTCACAAAACAGCACAAGTTTCGAAATACCAATTTCAGCAACAGTATTAAATAATCTCACTATAAATTCTTCAAATGGTGTTTTATTGAGTTCAAATATACAGGTAAACGGAACTTGCCTCGTCTCTGCCGGAACGCTTAGCTTATCAGATAAAACATTAACAATGGGAAATAACGGAATTATTACAAACAATTCGTCGATAAACAGTGGCACAAGTACGGTAGTTTTTGCTGGCATCGGAAGCATTGGAGGCAGTTCCGAAACAACATTCAATAATGTTACAATTAATGGTTCTAATGGAAATGCTGGCGTTGATTTCGGGGCAAACAAATCACTCATTAATGGTACATTAATAATTAATACATGGGGATACGCTCATAATAATGCTCCAAAATATGGCTCGTCATCGAATCTAATTTATAATACAGGAAATGTTTACGACCGACGAGTTGAATGGGGCGCTTCTGGTGTTGGTACAATTAGTGTAACTCCAGGTTATCCAAATAATATTACAATAAGCAGCAATACAACACTAAATTATGCTCACGAAACTGTTGGGATTTCAAAAGCTCTTTTTGGAGATTTAACAATTGATAGCGGATCGTCACTTTATATGGATTTTGGCTCTCCAAGCCCAGGCATCAGCAATCCATTAACCGTAAACGGGGATGTTCTTATAAATGGGAATCTGTCCTTGGGTAACGAAATTGGTGGTGATATAATCGTAAAGGGAAACTGGACTCGTGGCTCCGGAAGCACTTTCGCACCAAATAACCGAGCTGTTATGTTTACCGGAACCGCTAACCAAACAATAAATACTTTTGGTGGTGAGTTGTTTGATTATGTAATTCTTGACAATTCCAATCAACTCATCTTAGCAAGTGATGCAATTATTAAAAAGAAAATCGAGATGACTTCAGGTGATATTTTAACCGGAACAAACATCATAACTCTTGGAACATCAACTAGTGAAAAAGGAGAAATTGATTGGACTGCTGGTTTGGTTTATGGAAAATTTGCAAGGTGGTTCGATGGAACAAATACTGGTGATGCAAGTGGATTTATGCCATTGGGATTTGATACAAATGATAGATTTGTAACTGTTGAATTTTCGAGTACTCCAACTACAGGCGGAACTTTAACTGCACAATGGGTTTCGGCTCAAATGGGAACATCAGGATTACCAATAAGTATTCCTGCTACAGGAACATGTGCAGCATATAACCTCGTGAATACTGCGGATGATGGTTATTGGAAAATAGATGCGGGTAATGGTCTTTCAAATGACGGTTCATATGACATCACTCTAGTTGGCGAAAACGTATTTGGCATTACAAATCTTTGCAAATTAGCGGCAATTAAACGTGTTGGTGTTGGAAACTGGCTATCATCTGGCACTCATGTTCAGCCATCTGGTTCAATATCGAGACCAATCCTAAAAAGAACTGGGGCTACTGGCTGGAGCAATTGGGGAATTGGTGGAGGTACTGAGAACCCGTTACCTATTGAGTTGAGCAAGTTTTATTCTTTCTGTGATAACGGCCAAATAATAATAAATTGGACAACTGAATCTGAAACAAATAACGACTATTTTAGTCTCGAAAAATCAACTGATTCGAAAACCTGGGATGTGATTGCAAATATTGCTGGTGCAGGAAATACGACAGAACGCAAAGAGTATATGTTCTCTTATATTGAAAATGTGTCCGACATCGTTTATTACCGTCTTAAGCAAACAGATTTCGATGGATTGTCGTCGTATTCAAATGTCATTTATAATGATTGTGATAAATATTCTGATCTGTCTTTTATATTATATCCTAATCCAAATAATGGTGACTTTTTCATTTTATCAAACTTTGAAGACAATGCACGATACTCGGCGAAAATAACTGACGCCTCGGGGAAAGTGATTTTACAAAGAAATAATATTGTCAACAATCCTGAAAGCTTTGATTTGAGCATTATTGATGCAGGCTTTTACATTCTCACAATAAACTTTGGAATTGAAAGCTACTCATATAAACTAATAATCAGTAAGTAAAGAAGATGGTCATGTTCTGAATTATAAATCAGAACATGCGTATATGGCTGACTGTCAGACAATTAAGTTTTATGCTAAATTCGTGCTCTTCAAACACGTAAACGATATTCAATAACAGCGTATTTTTAAAAATATATTTTGCTGTTATGAGAGTTTATTTTCTGTTATTTTCATTAATTCTGCTCACAGGATCAACTAATTATTGTTTTTCACAGTCGTTTAGTAATAACACTCTCTCCATAGCTAATTCATGGAATTCAAGTATTACAAAAACAATTGCTGTTAGCGGAATGCCTTCCACCATAGGCAGTGGCAACCCAGGACTTATCCAAATGAATCTTCACATGGGAAGTCAATCAGATGGCACCTACAACATTTCAAGATATATTGTTACGCTAACCTCACCAGAGGGAACAACTATTACCATTATAAACGGAAACCCAAACACAGGAACCTATAGTTTCCCAAACTCATTTGTAAGGGAATTCGATTGCAAATTCAGAGATAATCAATATTTGCAGTACCCTTCGGGTGGTAGTGGAAGTATGACTGAGCCTTGGCATATTGGCTATTACAGAACACGAGACGCAAACGCATTTTCTTTATTTAACGGCGAGAATCCAAACGGAAACTGGCTTATTTCTATAACTGAAAATTCAACTTCTTCAGGAGTCCGATTTAATGATGCCTCACTAGTTTTTGGCAGTTTTGATTATGTTGATTACACATCTTATTCCGATAATGATGATTGTTCAAATCCCTATTGTTTGCGTACATCAGAAGTTGTAATCGGAACAAATGCAGGATATTTGCCCCAGACCTCTGATTTGTATAATCCTAACACTGCTGGTTGTGATTGGAATCAGGCACAGAATAATTCCGCATGGTTTATGTTTGTAGCAGATGAACCAGATGTTCAGATAACCATTTCTGGTATAACAGCCAATCTTCAAATTCTTGGGATTGAATCATCTGGAGGAGATCCATGTGTTACTGGTTCAAACACAATACTAACAGGAGGATGTCCTGATGATCTAATAAACGACACCTACTTGTCGCCAAGATATAGCAACGGTTCAACAAACAACGACCAATTAAATATGAGTGGATTGACACCAGGTGTTCGCTACTACTTTGTTGTTGATGGTACGGGTGGTGCTGTTTCTCCATTTTATATAGAAATTACAGGAGCAAACGACACCTGTTCTGACATACTTACTCCACCCTCTCAACCAACAGCGACAGCAACAGTATCTTCTGATTATAATGGAGCAGACATAAGTTGTTTTGGTGGTTCAGACGGATCAGCAATTGTCAATCCACTTGGAGGACAAGCTCCTTTTACTTATCAATGGAGTTCCAACACAGGAAATCAAACAACACAGGAAGCCATAAACCTTTCTGCTGGCACTTATTCTGTGACTATATCCGACAATAATGGATTAAGCGCTACAGCAACAGTAACAATTACACAGCCTTCACAAATAAACCCAACTATTCAATTAACAAATGCTATTTTATGTAACGGTGATGATAATGCAAGCTTATCTGCTAATGTTAATGGAGGTACACCTTCCTACAGCTTCGATTGGGTAAACTCTACAAACCCGGGCACTATTTTATCCTCTTCTCAAAACGTCTCTACTCTAAGCCCTGGCACATTCGTAGTTTATGTTACAGATCAGAACTCCTGCATTGCCTCTGCGCAATATGTAGTTACAGAGCCTTCGCAATTATCATCATCGCTTACATCACTTATCGACAGAAACTGTATCAATCCCGGATCGGCAACAATTATTGCCAATGGCGGAACTCCTTCTTACACTTATAGTTGGCCACCTGGGGCTGGTGGAGTAATTGGCGGCTCAGCAAATAATTTAAATGCAGGAACTTATATTGTCACAATTTCGGATAGCAACAATTGTCAGATAACAAATTCGTTGACTATTACCGACCTTGGTGGAATAACAGTTTCATCAGCTGTTTTAAATAATCCACTATGCACCGGAGTAAGCAACGGTTCAATTGATGTTCAAATTTCTAATGGTACCCCTGCTTTTTCAATTTCTTGGAATGGGGGAAGCACAATAACAGCTCTCCAAAACCATAGCATTACTAATTTGGCTGCAGGAAATTATTCAGTTACAGTTACTGATCAAAATGGCTGTCAAGGAGTTACAAATTTAGTTCTATCAAACCCTGTAGAACTAAGTCCATCTGTCATTTCTTTAACTCACGCAATATGCACAACGCCTGGGAATGCAACAATAACAACAAATAATGGAACCCCTCCTTACACATATTTTTGGCCATCAAATGCCAGTGGAGTCAACAACAATTCTGCATCCCAATTATTACCAGGATTTTACCAGATAACAATTGCTGATGTAAACTCTTGTCAGACAATACAAGATATTACAATAAATAATATTGGTTCTGTTCAATTAAGTATTATTGGAACGAACCCAACCTGTTACAACTATAGCGATGGTTCCGTTTCTGTAAATACAGTTAATGGTGCAAACAATCCATTAACATACAACTGGAGCAATGGGAGCACAAATCCTGGATTAACAAATGTTACATCTGGCACATTTTCATTGACAATTACAGATTCCAATGGCTGTCAAGCTAGTGACAATTTAATCCTTAGTAATCCTTCACAATTAATCCCAACAATTGTTTCAAATCCAGTTACATGCGGTATTTCTGGTGGTTCTGCAATTATTTCTATTATCGGGGGACTCACTCCTTATCAGTATAGCTGGTCAAATGGATTCAACGGAACAAACCCTCAAAATTTAGATCCGCAGACATATACTGTTACTATATCAGACAATAATTCGTGCACTATCGTATCGACTTGTAATATCGGGATTACAGGAAACATACCTATACAGATAATTCAACCTCAAGAAATACTTTGCCCTGGAGATAACACTGCTAGCCTGTCTGCAACAACATCTTCAGTAAACGTTCCTATGTCTTGGATATGGTCGACCGGGAGTCAAAATTCAAGTATTTCAAACCTCTTTACTGGTCAATATAATGTTTCGGTAACTGATTCTTGGGGTTGTACTGGTACAACAACATGGGCTATTGAAGAACCTGAATTATTAACAACCACTTTCAATCTTCAAAATATTAACTGCAGAGGATATAATAATGGCAGAATTAGTTGTTCAACTTCTGGTGGAACAGAGCCATATTCATATTTATGGGTTACCGGAACTTCTGGATCAGTATTAGACAACCTAGTTGCAGGAACATATTCTGTCACAACAACAGACAACAATGGCTGCACGACATCTGATTCTGGAAACATTATGGAGCCGTCAGTTGAACTTGCCGTATCAACAGTTGCATCTAATGCAAGCTGCTTTGGAGAAGATGATGCAAAAATATATAGTAATGCCACAGGAGGTACTCCCCCATATTCTTATACTTGGCAACATCTGCAACACTTGTTCAACGTTGCAAATATTTATTCTGCCTTTGCAGGTAATTATTACCTTACAGTTACAGATTCAGAAAATTGTGCAGCTTTTGCTTCAGTAACAATTTCAGAACCTGCCCAGCTATCTCTAACAACTGAAGCCATAAATCCAAGCTGTACAGGCAACAATAACGGTGAAATTACTGTTTATGCTGAAGGTGGATCTGCTCCTTATTCATATAGTTGGAACAACGGAATATCTCAATTAAATTTAATATCTAACCTGATAGAAGGTAATTATAACATTACTGTTACTGATGCTTTTGGATGTGATATGACTACAGGTATAGTTGAACTAGCAGATGTCGATATTGATTGTATCAAAATTCCTAATGCATTTACTCCAAATAGTGACGGACCAAACGACACATGGATTATCGAGGGAATTGGACTATTCCCATCGGCAGAAATTATGGTTTTTAACAGATGGGGCCAGAAATTATTTCAAGCTAGGGGTGATGAAGAAGCTTGGGATGGAACTTATAAAAATAAGCCAGTGCCAACAGGTCCTTACCTTTATATTATTCAGCTATTTAATAGAAACGAGTCGTACACAGGAATAGTAACTGTCGTTTATTAAAAAAAATTCGTAGCTTAATTAGTTTTTTCTTTCATTGTTTCTTTATACTTTTGCTCCTTAAATAAAAAGCTTGAAAAAACAGTTATCCATATTAGTTTTAATATTAATCATAAACATCCCATTTATCGGTTTTTACTCTGTTTTCCATTTACAAAAACTGAAAATTGAAAACCGTATCAAAGTTGAAATACAAAACGGAACCTACAAAACCGAACTAGTGTCGCTACAATTCACCAGAGAGCAAAGTAAAAGTTGTTTAAATTGGTTATCAAAGCGAGAATTCAAATACAGTGGAATGGTTTATAAAGTCATAAACGTAAAGTATTCTGGCAAAGAAATTATTTATTTCTGCTATAAAAATCAAGAAGCTGCACAATTATTAAAAAACTTCGAAAGCATTGTCAATTCTAATATGCAGAATGACAAAGACACTCAAACAGCAGCAAATAATTTAACTAATTTTTTTCAAAGTCTTTTTATTGAAGTACTTAATTCTGAAATGCCTGCTATTCAAAATAGCAAATACGACAAGAACTATCACTATAATAATGACCTAATTTCTCAATACTCTGAAACTCTAGAACATCCGCCAAAATTCATTAGCTAACAATCAAAGAGATTTAAATAGAGCTATGAATTTAAAATAATAGAAAATGAAAAAAATAATTATAATAATTTTTGCATTAATAAATCTGTCTGCAATTGCACAGGTAATAACAGTAAAGGATTCGGAGTCACTTAAACCTTTAGAGTTTGCAACTTTATACTGTGTTGGAACCGACATATACACTGTAACAAATGCAAAAGGAAGAGCCGATATTAGCAACTTTAGTAACTGCAGCGAAATCGAAGTTCGTATGCTTGGTTATGTTCCCAAAACAATTAGTTATGAAAAACTTATTAATACTGGTTATAGAGTGTACCTAGAACAATCAAGCATTACTCTAGATCAGGTAGTAATTTCGGCTTCGAAATGGCAACAGCCAAAACGCGATGTGCCAGTTCGTATTGCAACAATTTCTGCTAAAGACATAAACTTTAAAAATCCGCAAACTAGCGCAGATTTAATTGGCTCATCGGGACAAGTATTTGTACAAAAAAGCCAGCAAAGCGGAGGCTCACCTATGATACGCGGTTTTGCGACAAACAGATTAGTAATTTCTGTTGACGGCGTAAAAATGAACACTGCCATATTTAGAAGCGGGAATATTCAAAACATTATTTCTATTGATCCTTTTAGCGTTGAACAAACCGAAGTGCTTTTTGGCCCAGGTTCTGTAATTTATGGCAGCGACGCTATAGGTGGCGTGATGAGCTTTACAACACTTAAGCCTGCTTTTGGCGAGAAAGACAGTTTGTTTGTTAAAGGTTCGGCCGCTTTTAGAACTGCAACTGCTAATAAAGAAATGACCGGACATTTTGACGTTAATGTAGGCTGGGAAAAGTTTGCTATGCTTACCAGCATTTCATACAACAGTTTTAGCGATTTACGCATGGGTGCTTATGGACCAGAAGAATATTTAAGCAACTTTTTTGTGCATCGTATTGATACAGCCGACATTATGGTTATTAATCCCGACCCTCAGGTTCAGACTCCAACCGCCTACGACCAGTTTAATATTTTGCAAAAGTTTTCATATCGTCCTAGCGAGAAATGGGATTTAAAATACAACTTTCAGTACTCAAACAGCACAGACAATAATCGTTACGATCGTTTGATTAGAACAAAAAACGGACTACCAAGATCTGCAGAATGGTACTATGGTCCACAAGAGTGGATGATGAACAATTTAAGCATTGAGAATAAGGGTTATACGACATTATACGATAATATGGTTTTACAACTAGCTCATCAGCACTTTGAGGAAAGCCGACACGATCGTGATTTTAATAAAGATACAAAGTATAATCGCTACGAAGAAGTTGAAGCTGTATCAGCAACTCTCGATTTTATTAAGTCACTTTCTGATAAAGATGAACTCAATTACGGATTTGAAGCTATTTATGACATTGTTAAATCTACAGGAACAGACGAAAATGTGAGAACTGGCAATATCGTTAATGGGGCATCTCGTTATCCACAGGCCAATTGGGGGTCGTATGCAGTTTATGCTACTTATAAGCATAAACTCAGCAATACTTTTGACGCACTTGCAGGCATTCGCTACAATCAATATATTTTGAATGCCGAATTCGACACAACATTTTACCCATTCCCCTATACGACAGCAAATATCAACGACGGCGCACTAACCGGAAGTCTGGGATTTGTATTTAACCCAACTGATAAATTTTCGGTAAGTGCAAATATTTCAACTGGATTCAGATCACCAAATGTTGACGATTTAGGAAAAGTTTTTGACTCGGAGCCTGGAACCGTTGTTGTTCCAAATCCTAGTCTTGAGGCAGAATATGCCTATAATGGAGAATTGAGTGTTGCGAAAATTTTTGGCAAGTTCTTAAAACTCGATTTTACAGGATATTACATCTATCTCGACAATGCTATGGTTCGTCGCAATTTTACACTAAACGGACTCGATAGCATTGTGTACGATGGCGAACTCAGTCAGGTTTATGCAATTCAAAATGCTGCTTTTAATACTGTTTATGGTGTTCAAGCGGGAGTAGAAATTAAACTACCAGTTGGATTCTCAATTTCGTCAAATTTTAATTGGCAAAAAGGAAGTGAAGAACTCGACGACGGTACAACCAGTCCACTTCGTCATGCTGCCCCATGGTATGGAAGAACATCGCTAAATTATTCGACCGAAAAACTAAGAATGAGTATATACAGTGTTTATAGCGGCGAAGTTAGCTTTGAAAACATGCCAGAAGAAGAAAGAGGCAAAGCTTATATGTATGCTGAAGACGCTGATGGAAATCCATATTCTCCATCGTGGTTGACGTATAATTTCAAAGCACAATATCAAATCAATGAGAATTTTGCATTAAACGCTGGAATAGAAAACATAACCGATCTTCGTTACAGACCATATAGTTGTGGGATTGTTGCTCCTGGAAGAAATTTTGTTGCTGGAATTAGGGCGATGTTTTAACAAACTTACAAAATTTATAACTAAAAGCGACCGGAATTTTCTGGTCGCTTTTAGCTTGTGCCATGAGATAATTTTTTATCGCACATTTTGTGGCGCAAAATTGGTTTTTTCTCTGCAAATACAAATTTTTCTATCCTATTACCTTAAAACTACTACTCTATTACACCGCCGCATCATAATCAATCCCCTGCCTTTTGAGTAGTTTATTTACATAAAATGCAAAGAACGTTAAGTATGCAAAAGCAGCAACTGGCAGCCAGTACGACATGTGAATACCAAAACCTTCAACATTTGATCCTGATTGAAGATAATCGGCTATTTTTCCTTGCATTGGAGGAAGAACTGCTCCGCCAAGAATCATCATAACTAAAAATGCAGAACCCTGAGTTGTGAACTTTCCAAGTCCAGCAAGAGATAGATTGAAAATAGCTGGCCACATAATTGAACAGAATAATCCTCCCGACATAAATGCATAAACAGCAATATTTCCGGTTGTAAAAATTCCTACAAGCATCATTATTATTCCTAAAACTCCAAAAATCAATAAAGTTTTTACTGGTTTGTTTTTAGTAAAAAAGAATGCAGCTATCTGAACAAGAACGAGAAGAACATAAAATAAAAGTGGTTTAATGTCGTATTGCGATAATGCGTTAACTCCCAGCACAACTCCAAAAGCTACCAACGGAACAACAAACATCAAGACTTTTCGAATACCCGGCTTAAGATTAAATGCAGCCAGAGAACCTGTCCAGCGACCAATCATTAAACTGCCCCAATACATCGAAATAAACGGAGCAACTTCACTTGCTTTATATCCACCGAATGCTGGTTTGTGCAATAATTCACCAAAATTACTTACGATTGCAACTTCCACACCCACGTAAACAAAGATTGCAAGCAT
>CAZOHR010000018.1:0-22096 GCA_964579045.1 uncultured Bacteroidales bacterium
CCATTGTAACTTTATCGCTAAAGAAAGGCTTAATAATTACATTTTTATCGTTACGACGTTTATTATAATTTTTCTTTATTGGAGTAACTCCAGCGCGTGTAACCATTGCCAGAGGAGTGTCACCTATTGTTCTAAAAGTTGAACGGTACGATGAATGCATTTTTCTAACTCTAGTACCTTTGTGCAATAATCCATATTCGTCGGAAGTTGGTCCGAACATACAAACCATAACCTCAGCGATATCAGAAGTTCCAGCAGTTTTCATTGCATGCATAAGATTGAGAGCAGCATCAGAACTCGGACGATCCGACGAACGCTGCGATCCAACCAATACAACAGGCACTGGCAAATTTTGGCACATAAAAGTTAGAACTGCACCTGTATGATGTAAAGTATCGGTTCCATGACCAATTACAATACCATCAATTCCTTTTTCAATTTCGCGACCAATTGCTTTTGCAAGTTCAATATATTGATAAGGTCCCATATTCTCGCTGAATACAGCAAAAATCTTTTCTGTATCCAGATTACAAATATCTGCTAATTCGGGAACTGCTCCATATAATTCGCCAGGAGAGAAAGCAGGAATTACTGCTCCTGTCCTATAATCTAGTCTCGAAGCAATTGTTCCACCAGTACCAAAAAGTTTTACATGCGGCAATCCTTCGGTATATGGAAACTGCTTCTCCGGAATAGCATAGTTGGCTTTCTTGTAACCAACTTCTTTCATATCAATGATTGTATGAATATCAATACCAATATTATAACCAGTAATAACTTTCATTACAATATGTTCATCATCATCATTTGATGACCTAGGTAAAATTGTTCCCTTAAATTCACCTCTGGTAGTATTCATTTCAGCCTGTCCCCAAACTCGAACACTAAATTTCTTTAATACTTCTAAAGAACGGCCTTTATATCCCTGAAAAAAATCTGTATTATCCATTATAAATTTTCCTGTTTCAATTATTGAATCATGTTATCAATCTCTGATTTTAACTCTGTAAGCTTAATATTACCTACGGCCATTGGGCGAATTTGTCCCATTATCCAATTGGCTTTATTCTCTTTAGTCATATTTCTCGCTTCCTTGTCAAATTTTTTGCTTAAGAATTCAATCTGAGAAATTATTTCTTCTTTACTGCGTTTCTTAAACTTTAAAACTGTGAGAATTGAGTTAAAATCCATATTTGGGTGCTGATACAATTCAGGCAACATCATTGTGCCAAGAGGACATTTATAATCATTCTCTTTACAGAATTTAATCAAATCTAGAATACGATTGTAGTTAAAGTCGTCACCCGCTTCATAATGTCCCTCAACGTATTTTAATTCCTGACCAAAGAGTTTTGCTGCCATTTTTGGCTCTACTCCTAGTTCAACAATTGCTTTTTCAATAACAGGAAATAGGTTTTTACTTAGTAAATAATGATATGTATCTGCAGGCATTCCCCATTTAATCATCTGAGAAAATCTCTCATAAATATCATTAGGAATTGTCTTTGCAAGATTTTCAATATGCTGTGCCTCTAGTGGTATTGGCATTGAATCAGTATCTGGATACATTCTATCTGCACCAGGCAATACGCGTTCAAACATTGTAGTACCATCAATAAAAGACTTTCGAGTTTCATTTGGAACGCATTCGAAGGCCATTTTGCAGCGCTCCTCAATAGTTTCGAGAGCTGTTTTAATATCCGTCTCAGGAGCCCAGAAAACAATAATAGCATCTTTATCTTCGTCAGAATCGAGAATCATTTTAATTATATCCATATCAACCGCTGTGATAATCTGCTGTGGCATTTCTGAATGAACCATATTTGGCTTTTCGATACAAGCAATAACTTTAAGCCTGTCAGCGATTTCTTCAGCAAACATGATTCCTGGCTGATTAAACCAAGATAGAATACCTTTAAAGTTTGGCAATTTCACTGCTATAAGTTTCTGTCCACCATCTCTTGCGTCTTTAATTGCAGGATGAGTAATCTTAAATGCATCAAAATCAAGTAGTGCATGTTCTATTTTCCATGTCTTTGGTTCTTTTACCCTGCTCAGTAATTCTTCACGAATTGCGAGCAATGACCACTGTCTAAAACACTCATTATGAGTTAATTCGGGGATCCATTTTGTATGGGCAACACCCTTTATTTCGACTCTAGTTCCTCCCTTGCAACTTACATTTACATCTTCGCGACCAGCTCCCATTCCTGTTCTAACTAAACCAGTAGAACGGTTGAGAAAACGAATATAATCACAAGCTTCTTTAACCTCATCAGGATTAACCATATCAGGATAAGTCACTGTTTCGATTAGAGGCATTCCTAGACGATCGGTTTTATAAATTCTGCGATGACCGATATCGCTAATTTCGCGGCATGAATCCTCTTCAATACTCAATTGAATCAGTCTAACTTTCTTGTTCTTTAGCTGAATTTCGCCTTCAACACCAAGAATTGCAGTACGCTGAAAACCAGTTGGAATACTTCCATCGAGATATTGTTTACGAGTAATATGAACCTCTCCAACAACATTAAACTTACTTAAGATTGTGATTTGCAAGGCTCTATCTAAAGCCTGTCTGTTGATCAGAAACGGTGGAGTATCATCAACTTCATAAGTACAAGCGTTTTCGTTATTAATACGATAAACGATTTCCTTTTTTGTTTTAAACTCCATAAGTGCTGTGCCATCATATTCTCCCAGCTCACTCAAAGTAGGACGCATGTGACGAATAATTTCGGCATCAAAATCATCATGAGCATGGAATATCCCTGCCGGACAATTGCAGAATAATTTCTTATCGGTTAATAACTGCTGATGAACTTCGAGTCCAGACATAAACCCGATACGGTTGTAATCGTCCTGTGTAGCTTCTTTGCGCGGCACATATCCGATCTTCTTAAGTGTTGCAAGATAGTTGCTGTAAGGATCAAACTGAGTCTTCATTATTTAGAAATGTTTAATTTTTTTAAGGCACCAAATTTATGTTTTGTTTAGGAGAATTGCAAGAATTATTTTTAAAATAAAAGTTTGGGAAGTTCGAAGTTCGAAGTTCGGAGTTCGGAGTTCGGAGTTAAGGGTTTTAAAAATTTGCGGCGCAAATTTTTAAAACGAGTCGCGTCAGCAACAACTTCGAACTCCGAACTTCGCACTCCGAACTTAAAACTTACTCCACCTCATGCTTAGCATAATTATACCCAGCATTCTCGTATCTTTTAAACATTGTTTGCATTCTTTTCTTAAAGCTAGAATACTCAGTATCTCTTTCGCTTGTCCATGCGACTTCGCTCATTGCAGCCATTCGTGGTAAAACCATATATTGAATATGATCAAGATCGAGTATATACTCTGTCCATACGTTTGCCTGAACACCGATAATATGTGTTGCCTGCTCGTCAGTAAGTGAATCTGGAATAGGGTTCCAGCCATAAATCTTTTCGCAATTTGTAAATCCACCTATTGCAAATGGTTCATTATCAACATCTTCGCTTTGGTAATGGTCAAAATAGCAGAACCCTCCTGGTGTCATAATTGCATCATGATTTTGTCTTGCTGCTGCCCGACCGCCTTCTTCACCACGCCACGACATTACCGTTGCATCGGGTGCCAGACCGCCTTCGAGAATTTCGTCCCAGCCAATAATTCTTTTACCTTTTGAGTTTATATATTTTTCCATTCTTTGAATAAAATAACTTTGTAGCTCGTGCTCATCGGCTAGGCCTTCTTTTTTCATTCTTTGCTGACACCGTGGACATGTTTCCCATCTAGTTTTCGGGCATTCGTCACCTCCAACATGAATATAAGGAGAATTTGGAAACAATTCACATACCTCATCAATAACTTTCTCCATAAACGCAAAAGTTTTGTCGCTGCCTGCACAGTAAACATCGTCGAAAACGCCCCATGTTGTACCTACTTCGTATGGACCACCAGTACAACCCAACTCGGGATATGCTGCCAGTGCTGCCAAAGAATGTCCGGGCATTTCAATTTCGGGAATAACCATAATAAACCTATCTTCAGCATATTTCACAATTTCTCGTATTTCATCCTGAGTGTAATATCCACCGTACGGCGTTCCATCATATTCACCCCAATTTTTCTTAATTACCGTTTCTTTTCTGGTCGAGGAGATAGTTGTAAGTTCTGGATATGCTTTAATTTCTATTCTCCATCCCTGATCTTCTGTTAAATGCCAGTGGAAAACATTAAATTTATGCATTGCCAACATGTCAATATAAGTTTTTACATCATCAACAGAAAAGAAATGACGACATACATCGAGATGCATTCCACGATATTTAAACCTTGGCGAATCATTTATCTCCACATAAGGTAATTTTACATCTGTGAGCTTAGCGCCGGTCTCAATTTCGGGCGGAAAAAGCTGTCGTAAAGTCTGAAATCCCATAAATAATCCAGCATACCCAGGAGAAACAATCTCAATTCCGATATCGGTTATTGTTAACACATAAGACTCTGGATTTCCATCTCCTGCAATGCTCATAAAGATATTAGTCCCATCCTGCTGTCTTTCAGGAACATCATCAACTTTAAATGACTTTGATAGAAATCCCATTACATAGTTCTTAACTTTTGTAGCGCCATCGCAGTTTTCATTTATAATTAAGTAAATGTCATCATCAACAAGCAACTCGCCATTATTAAAATTAACTTCCGAAGGTTTTGGAATAATATTATCTTCAAACGAATACTTTTGTTTATTTTTGCATGAAAGCAAAACTACAGAAACAAGTAAAAACAGTAATACAGACTTTTGCATATGAATTCATTTAATAAATACCTGTCAAAAATAATAATAATTGTTTCAGTTTTGAGCCTGATGATGCTTTTTTCTTGCAATCAGAAATCGACTCGAAAAAAAATCAATCTTAACGAAGGCTGGGAGTTTTATTATCCGAAAACTGAAAAGTGGTATCCAGCTACGGTGCCGGGTAATATACATACCGATTTGTTTGCAAATGGTCTTATCGAAGACCCTTTTTATGGCACAAATGCCGACAGTCTTTCGTGGATTAGCAATCAAGAATGGATTTACAGAACAGAATTTGACATAGACCCTGAATTTATCAATAGAAATCTTGAACTTGTTTTTGATGGAATTGATACTCATGCACAAATCTATCTTAATGAAGAAAAAATTGGAGAGACAAAAAACATGTTTCGTCAATGGGTTTTTATTATTAACGATTCGGTTCGAAAGAAGGAGAATAACATTCTTACAGTAATATTTCAACCATCATCCGACTACAACAGTAAAAAGCTTATCGAAGGTGGATATGCTATTCCCGACAATAGAAATTTTTCGCGCAAAGCTGCATATCAGTATGGATGGGATTGGGCGCCAAAACTGGAGACATGTGGAATTTATAAAGATGTTTACATAAATTCGTGGGAAAAGCTTAGAATCTGCAATATCAACCTAGAGCAAAAACTCATAACCGACACAATGGCTTATGTAGTGGCACATATTGAACTTGAATCTGAGAACTATTATAATGGTAATGTTAGAATTTATAGCCAAGATAGAAAGTTTGACACCATTGTACAAGATCTTGCGATTTTTGAGGGAAAGCAAATATATCCTATTGAATTTAAAATAAAGAATCCCGAGCTTTGGTGGTGTAATGGCCTTGGGGAACCAGAAATGTATGAAGTAAAAATTGAAGTAAGCACAAAATTTAGAGTTGAAGAAAGAACTATAAAGATAGGTTTACGAACGCTTGAACTTGCTAGTAACCTAGATGAAAAAGGGCAAGAATTTTACTTTATACTTAATGGTATTCCTGTTTTTGCTAAAGGGGCAAACTGGGTTCCAGCCGAATATTTCAGTGGTAGCAACACAACAGAGAATTACGAAGATTTACTTTTACTAGCACAAGATGCAAACTTTAATATGTTGCGAGTATGGGGAGGTGGAATTTACGAAAACGATGAATTTTATAGCATTTGCGATTCACTAGGCATTATGGTTTGGCAGGATTTTATGTTTGCCTGTGCCATGTATCCACTTTCAGATGAAATGACAGAGAATATCACCGAAGAAGTGAAATACCAAGTAAATCGACTATACAATCATCCTTCAGTTGTTATGTACTGTGGAAATAATGAAATAAGCAATGCTTGGTTCGACTGGGGTTGGCAAAAGCAATTTGGGATAAGCGAAGAAGACTCAACTACGATATGGAACGATTACGATAAACTTTTCCATCGGATTATTCCAAAGACAATTGCCAGCATTGATAAAAGTCGTTGCTATATTCCAAGTTCACCATTCTACGGATGGGGGCGTGACGAATCTTTAACGACTGGCGACTCGCATTATTGGGGAGTTTGGTGGGGACTAGAAGATTTTGATACCTACTTTGATAAAACCGGCAGATTTATGAGTGAATATGGTTTTCAGGGTATTCCTGCAATCAGTTCACTAGTAAAATTTATGCCTGAAGATTCTCTTTACAAGTATTCCGAAACTCTCAAATCGCATCAAAAACACCCATTTGGCTTCGATGCAATAAATAAATATATGGCGCGAGAGTATCCTGTTCCTGAGAAGTTCGAAGATTTTGTTTATGTTAGTCAGTTGCTACAAGCAGAAGGAATGCAACATGCTTTCGATGCACATTTGTCGGCAATGCCTTATTGCATGGGTACACTTTTCTGGCAATTTAACGACTGTTGGCCCGTGGTTTCTTGGTCGGCCGTTGATTATTACAAACAGCCTAAAGCAGTTTATTATTTTGCAAAAAAAGCCTTTGCTAATATTTATATTGCTGCATTTAAACAGAAAGATGAATTTAAAGTCTATGCTGTCAATCACCAAAATACAAGTTTAAACGTAAAGGCTGTGATAAAGATTTCTGATTTCAACGGAAACCTGCTCCACTCCGACTCCACTGTAACAATCTTAGAATTATTGAGTTCTAATGAAATTTTCTTCGATGACATTTTTAAAATAAATAATTTACTCACCGACAGTAGTTTTGCAAATATTGAGTTATATGATTTTAACGATGGCGCATTGCTATCTAACAGAACATTGGTAACCAGCAACAACAGTAGTCTTAGACTGCCAGAAGCAAATTTTCACTATAATTCAAAACAACAAAAAGACTACTGGGAAATTGTCATCGACAGCAAAGTATATATAAAGTCGCTATATGTTACAAGCATGGGAACCCAAGGCAATTTCTCCGATAATTTTTTCGACATAATCCCAGGCGAAACCAAGACTATTATGTTTTATCCAGAGCAAAAAACCGACAAGTTAAAGCTGGAGTTTAATTCTATAAATTCTGTAAATAATAAGATTCGCTTGCAGGTGTTGCCAAAGTAATGGCTGAAATCACAAATTACATCCACCGCGGCGGGTGTAATTTGTGATTTTTCACTGATTCTGCTAGTTTTTGGAGATTGCTTCGTCGCTTGGGCGACTCGCAATGACCATGCCTGCCTGAGATAGGCATGGTCATTGCGAACCGCCTTTTGGCGGAGAAGCAATCCCCAAAACAAGCTGCTAGCTAAAGCATACCCCCAATCAAAAAAAGCCTCCAATTTCTTGAAAGCTTCTTTGTGGTCCCACTTGGGCTTGAACCAAGGACCCCCTGATTATGAGTCAGGTGCTCTAACCAGCTGAGCTATGGGACCGACTGTTTCGTAAACAGGACTGCAAAAATAGATAATAATTTTAATTTCTCAAATAAATATTTTTTTATTTTTAAATTTGAGCAAAAATAATTGTAATTATGCCTCTTGCTTTAAATAATGTGATGAATAACGCCATCTGTTTTTTCAAGAAAAATGAAAAGCTAATTATCATCATTACAATTGGCTTAGTTGTTTTGCGATTCGCATGGCTTAATTATATCAACTGGCAGAGCGGCGAAATCTCTAATGGAATGCCAGGAATTAAATTTTGGCTCGACACCGACAGATATATTGGCGGAGCAGAAAAAATCATTAATGGAGCAGCTTTCGAGTATCGCGAAAACCAATTTATCGGCTACATGTCGGTAATTGCTGTTACCAAAATTCTAAACCTACCACTAGGTTCTGTAATAATTATTCAACTTATAACCGCACTACTTGCAGCTCTTGCATTATTTGATAGCACAAAAATGCTATGTGGCAGCAAATGGGCTGGCATTGTAGCTGCAGCTCTGTATCTTTCAAATCCATTCATTGTTCAGTGGCACCAGTATATCCTCACCGAATCACTCTACTCCTCTTTTGTAATTTTTAGCTTCTGGTCTTTAGCACGACTTGTCAAAAATAAAAAGCCTCTCAATTACATCCTGTCTGTGTTAATACTTATTTGTACAATATTTTTGCGTCCTAATGGTTGGATATTACTTCCAGTATTTGCATTATTCTATTTTATAATATCTGATTTGTCGCGCAGGATTAAATTTATTATGGCAGCTGTGGCAATTCTGGTTTTTTTATTGGGGGCATCAAGTATTCGAGTATTCAAAAGTTCGATCCAGATTACTACTCCACTCGAAAATCTACAGAAAGGTGTTACAGTTTGGGAGCATCACGAACTATATTTGAACATGCCGCAAGAACCTGAACTAAAAAACGACAATCTAGCCGACGGTGTTAAATATATCCTTCGACACCCATTTGCATCGATAAAGCTTGGTGTTGTTCGTGCAGGCTATACACTAATACATATTCGCCCATATCACTCATTCGAGTATAAACTTAGAGTTCTATTCTGGGTAATTCCTGCATATCTCCTAGCAATTGGAGGATTCCTGTTTTTCAAAAAAGAAAAAATCAGTTTAGCCGCATTACTAATAATAGCAGGGCACCTTCTAGTTGTTGCCTTAAGCTATGCTGAGCACGATTCAAGATTTGACATTTATATTCTCCCGATTTTCTACTCACTTGCTGGTGCAGGTTTTGTAGGAATTACAAAATGGGGAATTAAGAAATTTAAATAGATAAAACTGAACATTTCTAAGATCGTCAGAAATTAACACCCCTATTGTGATAAATCCATTTTAAAAGTAACTTTTATCAGAAATGACAGATTAATTTACCTTATATTTGCAATTGTGATATGGATAGAAAAACATATTTGTAGTTGTAGGTTATTGCTGATTATATTCGTTTCGGCAACTGCATTATTGATGTATTCGTGCAACGCCACAAAACATGTACCTGATGACAAACTCCTACTCTCCAAGGTATCTTTCGATTGTGATAATTCTGAAATTGATTTAGAAGACCTAGAGACAACTCTGAGACAGAAACCAAACAGGAAAGTTTTTGGAATTAGATTTTACCTATGGCTGCACAATAGAGTTAATCCTGAAAAAGAACTGCTACGAGAAGAAAAAAGAAAAATTAGTGAAAAAGAAATCAATGAGCGCAGAGCTGCAAAAGGCAAACCTCGTAAAGAAAAGATTTATTTTACACGCTGGCTTCTATCTATTGGTGAGGCCCCTGTAATTTATGATGAATTTGCGACAGACAAAACACTTAGTACAATCACCTCATATCTACAAGCCCAATCATATTATCACGCAGAAGTGAGTGTAACAAAAAAGGAGAAAAAGAAAAAGATAGCTCTCACTTACATTATTAAAACAGGCGAGCCATACATAGTCGACAAAATAAACTACGACGTTACCGACCCTTTAGTTCTTGACATTCTAATCGAAGACACAATAAATTCTCTTGTTCATACAGGTGTGAAATTTAACACCGATGAATTGCAAACAGAAAGGGAAAGAATTGTAAGGACGATGAAAAAGAAAGGCTACTTTTATTTTACGATTAATAACGTTCATTTTTACGCAGATACTACACAAGAATCGCATAAAACTGAATTGACAATTGCAATAAGAAAGTCGTTTGCCGAAGAAGATCTTGATCAAAACGAACTTTTTAGGCCTCAAACGCTTAAGAATGTGTTTATTTACACCGACTATAATGCTCAATTAGCAATGGCCGATCCTCAGGCCTATAAAGACCAACTCGACACCATTTTCATAGATGGGCTAAATATTATATACCGAGATAAGTTAAGCATTAATCCATCTGTTTTTCAACAGTCGTGCTTTGTTAAACCTGGCGACAGATATAATATTGAAAATACTGAGAAAACTCATAGCCATCTATCAAATCTAAAGCAATTTAAGCTAATAAACATCAAACTTAATGCTTCCGAAGAGGTAATTCTCGAGACGCAAATGGAAAAGTATCTCGATGTTCATATTTACCTTACTCCAATGATCAAGCAATCATACTCACTCGAATTAGAAGGTAACAATACTTCGGGAAATATTGGTATGGCAGGAGTTGTTTCATATAATAACAAAAACCTTCTTAAAGGGGCTCAAATTTTTTCTGTCAAAGGAAGCTTGGCATTTCAAACAATAAAATCGGATGGATCATCACAAAGAACTCAGTTTTTCAACACATTGGAATATGGAGGGGAATTAAAATTAAATATCCCGAAACTTATGATTCCATTTTATGAAAATATTGAATTTGTAAAAAACCATAATCCTAAAACGCAAATTAGCACATCGTTAAATTACCAACAACGACCCGATTATACCAGATCTATTGCAAATGCAAGTTATGGATATTTCTGGAAAGGAGGAAAAAACAAGTTCCTAACACATTATCTTAATCCGCTTGAACTGTATTCGGTAAAGATTTTCAATTTCGACCCAACATTTCAAGAACAAATTCAAAATCTTTACATTAGATACTCGTACGAAGACCAGTTGCTATCTGTGATAAGCTACGATTTAATGTTTAATAATCAAAGTATTACCAAGTCGAAAAGTTTTTCGTACTTGTGGTTTAATATTGAAACTAGTGGAAATATTCCAAGTTTATTGTTTACGATTGCTGGAGCAGAAAAGACGGATGGATCGTACAAAGTAATGGGAGTTGAATTTGCACAATTTGTGAAAGCCGATATTGACTATCGTTATTATCAAGTATTTGACGAAAAAAGAAGTCTCGTTTACCGTGGATTTATGGGAATTGGGCTACCTTATGGCAATTCAACAAAAGGGCTTCCTTTTATAAAAAAATATTTTATCGGTGGAGCAAACGACTTAAGGGCTTGGCCTGTAAGATCAATTGGGCCTGGTTCTTATTATAACCCAAACATCAGTTATGATCAGATTGCAGATATGAAACTGATGTTTAATTTAGAGTACCGATTTAAGCTGGTTTCATTTATTAACGGGGCAGTATTCCTTGACGCTGGTAATATTTGGGCTGTTGATAGAAATGATAACCGTGCTGGAGCCTTGTTTAATTTCTCTAGATTTTATAAAGAAATTGCTATTGGAACTGGTTTTGGCACTCGAATCGACTTATCATTCTTTATTATAAGATTTGACTTTGGAATTCCACTTCACGACCCTACCCTACCTTTGGGCGAGAGATGGTTTGGAACTTTCAAGACTTTTGAATTAAAAGATTTTACTTTCAATTTTGGTATCGGTTACCCATTTTAAAATTTTGCATCCAATGAAAACTATTGTCTTGCTTTTTGCATTTTCACTTTTATCAATACTAGCTATATCACAGCAACAAAAGCCCTTACTAATTGGCTTTAACCCATCGGTTACCGTGGAGCCTGCTTATCCCAAAGGCTCATTTGATTTAAATATCTTTCCATTAGTGTTAGAATATCCTTTAATTCAAAATCTTGATATCAGAGCAATAACAATTGCAAATTTTGGATTTAGAAATACTGGTTCAGCACTTATAAATGTTGGTGCAGAAATATCCTTACCTTACTATTTTATGTTTGGTAAGAATAAACCAGCAGCACCATCAGGCTTTTTCCTAGCAGCAGGGTCAGCATTTACCAGAAATCTCCATTATCATCACAGCAATATGTCTGTTTTTTTTGAGCCTGGTTACAATTTCCTTTTCAATGACAATTTTTCTCTTATTATCGATTTACAGTATGGTCGTACATTTTTCTTTTATGATGATGGTAGTCGAATTACTGGAAATCATTTTGGGGTAAAAGTGATTTTGGGTTGGTGGATTTGATTTTGGGGAATTGTTGGAGATCAAGCAAAATTTCTGGGTTGCTAAAAGATATTTATTGACTAAAAGAGTTATACTGAGAGCTTAAGATGAGTACTTCTTCTAAGCTGCTGCTTCGATAAACTCAGCACAGCGCCCTTCAGGGCGAAGGTGGTATTGTATATTATTGAGTCGAAGCGTTGCTTCGACTTAGAATAAATCAGGCTTTCAGCCTGAATGTTTCTCTCCACTTAAAAACAAAAAAACTGCAAAACAAAGTTCTGCAGTTTAGAGTCTGTATTTTGGATATGTACAGAATTTATTACTTGAAAAGTTCGTTAAACTGTTCCACACTCACTAGCTTTTCCTCTAGTTTAACGGCCTCAGCAACAAAATCGATTACTTTTTCTTCAATTTCTTGTTCGTATAATTTATTAGCTTCGCCCTCTTTTTGAAGCATTTCATTTGCATATTTGGTAAGATATTCATCTGGAATATAAGACATTCCATATTGGCTAAACTGTGCGATAAGTTGTTGTTTTGCAGCACTCACCAAATCGTCTTGAGTAACTTTAAGTTCGTTTTCTTTAGCGATTTTTGTTTTAACCAAAGTCCACTTTAGATCTTCGATAAAATGAGAAAACTCCTCTGCAATTTGTTCATCAGTGATATCTTTGTTTGACACCTTTAACCAACGTTTGAGAAATTCTTCAGGTAGATTAAAATCAGCCTTACTTAAAAGTTTCTCCTTAATATCGAGTAATAATTTATATCTAGTTTCGCGAGTAAAAGAAGCTTTAATATCTTCTACGATTCTATTTTTAAATTCTTCCTCGGTGCTTACAGCATTTTCGCCAAAGCATTTATCATAAAAATCCTGATTTATTTCTGCTTCTAGATATTCTTTAACAGCTTTAACTACCATTCTGAAGTGTGGAGTCATAACTTCAACTTCTTCCTTCTTAACTTTTAATAAGGCAGCAATCTCAGTTTCGTTTTCAAAAGCTTTTTTGATATCGAAGTCAACTATAGTTCCGGCAGAGATTCCAACGAAAGTCTTTTTAATTTTTGCATCCTTTACCATTTTAATAGAAATGGAAGCTTCGTCAACGCTAATACCATCAGCTACAACAACTCCCTTTTTATCTACCTGTACAAGTTCAACGCTTAAAAGAGACTCATCTGTTGACTTATCGCATTCTTCAAATTTGCCAAATCTTTGTTTATAGCTAGAGATGTAACGATTTGTCATTTCATCGTCAACTTTGATAGAGTATTTGTTAATTTTATCTTTCTTTGAAAGCTTAACTTCAAACTCTGGAGCCATGGCAATATCAAAAATGAAGTTATAATCATCTTGTTTTGAAAAATCTATTTGCTCCTGAGCATCGTTTGGCAATGGATCACCAAGAATATTAAGTTTTTCACTTACTAGATATTCGGACAATGACTGTGATACCAATTTATTAAGTTCGTCAGCCATAATTGCATTACCGTACATTTTCTTTATTAAGCCTGCAGGAACATTTCCTGGACGAAAACCAGGCACAGTAGCTTTGCGACGATATTCTTTTAGTGTTTTTTCCACATTTTCGGCAACATCCGAATTCTTAATATTTACTGTCAGTGTTGCGTTTAACGCGTCAATTTGATTTTTTACAACTTCCATCAGGTAGCTTTTTGATAATTACTAAAATAAAAAAAGTTAAAAAAAACCGCATTTATCTCAAATATGAAATCTATGCGGTTTTTGTGCGGGTGAAGGGACTCGAACCCCCACGCCTTGCAGCACCAGATCCTAAGTCTGGCGCGTCTACCAATTTCGCCACACCCGCAAAATTGAGGTGCAAAGATACAAATCTTTTTTAAATTAAAAAGTCTTTTTTTACTTTTTTGACCAAATCGCAAAACTTATTGATAATGAGCCACTTATACACTATATTCACAAGGTTTTTGCTTGTATTGGAAAATCATTTGAAGAAGTAATTGCAATATAATCATCAATTTTTTTCAATAATTTCTCTTTATCATCCGATAACACTCCTTCGAGAATAAGATTATTTGACACATGATTACTTCGAAAAATCACATTTTTGACCTCCAAGCCTGAAATAAACAATTTCAACTCCTCCATAAGTTCAACTACCGTTTGCTGTTGATACTGGCCATCGGTTTTATCAATGAATCTTTTTTCTCCAAGTGGAAAACTCAAAGTTAAGGTTGACAGAAATTTAGGATTAGTTTCGTTTATAATCTTTGCACAGCCGAGGGCATGTTGCTTGCTGTATTTTTTACCACCTAAGCCATTAAGAATCATCACAGAAGTGTCAATACCCGCATTATGAGCCATTTTAATACCTGCAACAGTTGACAAATAAGTTTCTCCCTTATTTACCAGACTCAAAACCTCATCATCACCGCTCTCTACTCCAACGTACAATAGCTTTAATCCCAATTGCCTTAGCTGCTTAAGCTCCTCATCCGTTTTTGATAAAATATTTGATGGCAAAGCATAAGACGAAATTCTCTGAAGTCTCCCGAATTTGGAATTGATTTCTTCCAAAATAGGTATAAGCTTATTTGTCGACAAAACCATTGCATCGCCATCAGCAAGAAAAACTCTTTTTACGCCCGAATAGTAATCCGACAAAATAGATATATCTCTTTTAATTTCTTCGAAGCTTTTAATCGAGAATTTTTTGGTTTTGTACATTTCACAAAAGGCACATTGGTTGTATGAACAACCTAAAGTGACCTGAACTATCGCAGAATATGCCTCAGCTGGAGGCCTGAATAATGGCTCGTCGTATTTAACAGGTAGAAAAAACATTGTGCAAAGATAGTTGATTTATTTTTTCTAATTATGAGTAGATGCAGGCTAAATAAACCTCCTGTTCAAACTATTTACCTTCGATCCAATCAATTATTTCCTGTGAATCGGGTTCTGTTTTCGTACTGATTACTTTAACAAGATATCCATTTTCATCGATAAGGTATTTTTGAAAGTTCCAACCAACACTTGAAGATTCAACACCATTTTGCTTAACATCAGTAAGAAATTTATAAATTGGGTCTTTCTTTTTCCCAGTTACTTTAACTTTCGACATCATAGGAAATGTAACGCCATAGTTAATCGAGCAAAACTCAAGAATTTCTTCATCTGTTCCAGGGTCCTGATTCATAAAGTCGTTTGAAGGAAATCCGACAATAACAAAATTTTGATCTTTATACTTCTCATATAACTCTTGCAGAGCAGCAAACTGCTTAGTATAGCCACAACGCGAAGCAGTGTTAACAATCATTATTTTCTTTCCTTTAAGGCTTTCAAAATCAAATTCGTCGCCATTTATATCCTTGACCTGATATTTATAAATTGACTTAGGATTAAGATCACTCGAAGTTTTAGCCTTCTGTCCAAATCCAAATAATGAAATAGGCAATATTAATGTTACTAGGAATATTTTTTTACTCACACTATTAATTACTTCAGTGGAGTTTATCAATGTTCTGAATTTCATAATTTTTAATAATTAAAATTTTATGAAAGTAAAACAAGAAAAAATAGAATTTGTTGAAAATACTTGAGGCTTATTCTTTTGGAAGGATAATAGAAAAAACTGAACCTTTTGTTTTCTCGCTGGTTACAACAAGTTTACCAGCCTGTTGGTCGATAAGCTCCTTGCTAATTATCAATCCCAATCCAGTGCCTTTTTCTTTTTCTGTTCCGTAATTCGACTGTATCACATTTTCGTTAAAAAGATTGTTCATATTATCTTCTGACATTCCAACTCCAAAGTCTTGTACGGCAATAGCCACTGTTTTATCATTGTTTACAGTACTAATCAATATTTCCGAATTTCGGTGCGAAAACTTAATCGCATTCATTATTATATTTCTCAGTGCAATCTGAGTCATTACAATATCGCAAGAAATCACAATTTGCTTCTCAGGAGTATAAATCAGGTGGATTTCTTTTGGTCTAGCGGAAATTTTACAAAAATCAACAATCTGCATTACAAGATCAGTAAGATCTGTCTTTTCCTTTTTAGGAGTGATTGTTTCGGTCTGAGTCATTGACCAATCAAGCAAAGTTTGGGTTAGGTTGTAAATCTTCTTAGACGCAGAGTTAATGATAAATGCAGTTTTCTCTAGTTTCTCCATGTTTCCGCTTTCAAGATATTTCATTTGCAGATCGCTACTACCGAGCAAACTCGAAAAAGGATTTCTAATATCATGAGAGATTATCCTAAATAACTTATCCTTTGTTTTATTAGACTCGTTAAGCATGGCATAAAAATGCATCATATTTCCTTTAAAATACGTTGCTAAGACATAAACAATCAGGAATGTTAAAGCATAAATCAAGTGTATAGTGTGGATTTCAATGTGAGCTTGAGTCCTGAACATTATTACAAACTTAACAGTGAAAAAACTTATTGGAAAGAACATAAACATTACATTTTTCCAAAACCCTTCAAATAGAAAAATCGGCATAATAGCCATAGCAATCAGAATATGCTCAGTTTGCCTTAATTCATCATATTTTAAAATGGTCAGTAAGGTCGTGTAGATGAAAAATGCAGAAGTGATAAGCACTAAGTTTGCACGATAATGCCTTTTGTATTGCAAAAACCACGAAGGTCCACATACAATAAATATCATAATCAAATCGCTTACTGCAAGAAAGTAATTCTCCACAAAAAGATTTAAACCAATAAAAAAAATGAGAATAAATGTTATCGAGAAAGTAATTACATTCATAAGTTTTGCCTTCCTCAGTTCCAAATAAGGCAATGTAGGGTCAACACCAAAGTCAACCAACTTACGAAAGAAACTTTTCAATATTTTCGAAATATTATTAGAAATCATTTTCTCAGCTGTAAAATGCAAAACATAATAAATGCATTGTTTTACAAAATTATACTAAAAAAATTACTGTACAATGATTTCTGTATAAATTTTTTACATTATGCTATAATTTAACTAAAGCAGATTTGATAGCAAGATATTAGTTAGTAGAAAATTATCACCACCTAATGATACGGGTTGTGTTATTTTCCACACTGATATTTAATTTAACATATTCTTGTGGTAGTAAGTCTTCTAATTTTTCGGGCCATTCGATAAAGACTAGTGCTCCAGAATCAAGATATTCTTCAAAGCCAATATCAAAGATTTCTGTTTTTTTTTCGATTCGATAAAAATCGAAGTGATATATTAACGGAAATGACACTCCTATATATTCATTTACGATTGCAAAGGTAGGACTAGTAACTTCCTGCTTAACTCCAAGTTTAGCACATATTTCTTTTATAAAACTTGTTTTGCCTGCTCCCATTTCACCATAGAACAAAAAGACTCTATTACTTCCTATTTCTGAACAAAATAAGTCTGCGGCTTTTGGCAAATCACCAATTGAATTAACTACAATTTCTGTCATCTCACTTAGATTTAAGAGTAACAACCGGAATAATCATTTCCTGCATAGAAACGCCTCCATGCTGAAAAGTATCTTTGTAATATTTTACATAATGATTATAGTTATTGGGGTATGCGAAAAAATCGGTACCATAGGCAAATACATAGGTTGAACTAATATTAGTTTTTGGAAGATAGACATCTGCAGGATTTGTAATTTCGAACACCTCTTTCTTATTATAGTTAAGATTTCGACCCTGTTTATACCTTAAATTAGTTGTTGTCTCACGATCTCCAATAATCTTTACTGCATCGGAAACTTGAATACTACCATGGTCGGTGCTAATAACAAGTTGAACGTCATTTTCGGCAAAAGCTTTTAGCATCTCGAGCAATGGCGAGAACTCAAACCATGATTTAGTTATGGCTCTATATGCAGCTGTTGTATTTGCCAATTCTCTCATCATCTTTTGGTCGGTACGTGCGTGAGATAGTGCATCTACAAAATTTACTACGATAGCCACAAACTGATTATTGAGAACTGACTTTACATTATCGGTAATTTTTTTACAGTATTTTACGTCAGTAATTTTCTCATAATGCAATCCTGTTTTAACATTATAACGAGTCATTAAACTACGTAGCATTTCCTCCTCATAAAGATTCTTACCGCCCTCCTCATCGTCATTTTTCCATAGGTCTGGATACAACTTATTAATTTCTGAAGGCATCAGTCCTGAGAAAATCGAATTTCGTGAATATTGAGTTGAGGTAGGTAAAATGGAATAATACATATCCTCATCGGTAACGGTATAGTACTGCGACAAAAGAGGCTCTATACTCTTCCATTGATCGAAGCGGAGATTATCCATCAACAAAAAAACTACTTTTTTACCTTCTTTCAACATTGGAAAAACTTTCTCGCGCAACAATCCTGGAGAGAGTAAAGGTTTCTCATCATTCTTAGCCTCAAACCAAGATGTGTAGTTTCGCTTAATAAACTTTGCAAAACTACCATTGGCTTCATTTAATTGCATCCTAAGAACCTCATCCATAGTATTATCTTGCGATCCGCTTAGCTCAAGTTCCCAATAACAAAGTTTTCGATAAACCTCATACCAGTCTTTATAACTCAAACTGTCATTTATCTCCATCCCAAGCTTCATAAACACAGATTGATACGACGAAGTCGTCTTTTGAGTTATCAGACGGTCTTTATCTATATTCTTTTTTATTGCGAGTAATATTTGATTTGGATTTACAGGTTTTATCAGATAGTCGTTTATCTTTGAACCTATAGCTTCATCCATAATATTCTCCTCTTCGCTCTTGGTAATCATTATAACCGGTACCAGAGGAGTAATATTTTTTATTTTGCTTAGTGTCTCAATTCCACTTAATCCTGGCATATTCTCGTCGAGGAAAATTATATCATATTGACCGTTTTCGACTAGAGATATTGCATCGGTGCCATTGGTTGCTGTATCGACCAGATAACCTTTTTGTTCAAGGAAAATTATATGAGGTCTTAGCAAGTCAATCTCATCGTCTGTCCATAGTATTTTTATTTGCTTCATGAGCATCAAGTTAAAATTTTAGTAAATAAGAAGAAACTCTTAGTTGTAATATTGACTGTAGAATCTCAAGTAATCGTTAATGTTTTTACTTTTCTGTAGTTTTTGGTAGTTGTCAGCAGAAATCACAAACACTTTATAATCGGCATTCTTGAGTTTTGAAAACACATCCTCGCTGTTTGCAATCATCTTTGAATAATTTACCGACTGTCTCTGATTTTTGAATGTTTTAACAGTTACAATTTCATAATTTGCATCGTAAGGCGTATTCATAACATTAAATGTGCGCATACTGAAATTGAAGATGTTGAAGTTTCTAATTTCAAAACTCAAGCGCTTCATATCAACGTCTGCTGCTTTTACATAAATCACATAATAATGCTCAGCCAACTCATCAAAAGCATAAGCATCTGATGGCAAAACCTTTGATGCAGTATCATTTGTAACTTCAACAGTATTATTATTTACTTCTGGACGCGACTGCAACTCCGCTATCAAAGCATTAATGTCTGTAGTACCGAAATATTCCAAGATATTCTGCGCTGCTGAAGATAGCTCGTGATCAGGATATTTCTGCATAAAACCAACTAAAGCCGATTTAAACTTATCAAGATCAGATGTTTTACCTACACACAACACCTTCATAAATTCGAAGTTTGGAACTAAATCATCATCAGGATTGTCTGCAATAAACTTAGTAGCATCAGCATTTACCTTAGTGTATTTTGCCTGCATGTAGTTATCGTAGGTGTCCATATATAGCTGTTCATCCTGTCTTCGCTTTGTTTCAAGTTCCTGAACATAATTTGGATTTTGTAGCAGTTTTGCATAATTCGTTTGTGGGAACTCAGATATTACAAGATTTTTATACTTCTCCATGCCGCTGTCATTTCCTAACAGTTTGTTGAGTAAGTATAGATTGTAATATGATAGGAGAAGATATTCGTTGTTTGGATATCTCTTGTTTAAATCTTCATAAGCCAATACTGCTCGTGGGTAATCGGAGAAACGCTCCTTATAAATTCTACCTACATTAAATAGCGCCTCAATAATTCTTAAATGCGATTCGGCCATAGCAGAGTCTGTAAGAGGAACGTCCTGCAAATAATATGCTCTATCTTTTGTATTTGTCAGCCTTGATTTAGTTTTTCCACCAGCACTATCGGCTTCAGCAACATTTGTTTCTTCAGTAGAGAATTCTGAGATAGCCTTATTTTTCCTTCTCCAGTTATCCTCATTCTTGCGTGTCCCCCATTTCTTATTAAACTCGTTTTTTCCAAAACTTAGTTGGGATGGATTATAAAAGTACCAAGAACCTCCAGCAGGAGCATTGACATTATTCATGCTATTGCCTCGTTGTTGGTCGAAAAGCATAGAGTTAACATTTTCCTGCTGCTCCATTTCCTTTTGAAGTCTTTCCTGCTCGAGTAAATCTGCAATAATTTCATCAATAATCTTATTCCTATCTTTATCAGACATGAGAGCCAGCATTTGAACACTGTCTTCAAATTCTACAACAGTTGTAAAGCCTACTAATTCGTTAAGGTGATCGGAGTTTGTTTTAACTTCTGCATACCTGTCATAGGTTACTGGCAAAAATGCGATACAAGTATCATAATAAATCTGAGCATTTTTATAATCGTTACGTGAAAAATATATCTCACCTAATCTAAGGCAGGATAATGCTTTTTGATAATCGTTACCCACACTGCTTTCCGATGACAATTTATAATTTCCTACAGCCGATTCTTTCATCCCTGCACGATAGTCAATTTCAGCAATTGCGTAATAAATCTGATCTAGGTATTCTATATTTTTATCATCTCTGAGCATTTTTCTCAAAGTCTTGCGAATATCTTTGGAGTTTTTGCCCTGATCGACAAAGCACTTGGCCATGTTTATTTTTGCATTGAACTCCATTTCGTAAGAACTGTTTTTCTTAGCAACCTCTTCGTACATTTCAGATGCCTTTGCCAAATCATTTGTAAATTCATAAATCTGAGCAAGGACATAGGTGTATCTTATTCTATCTTTCTTATTCTTGGTATTTTTTATGGCTCTCAACAACTTTGGAATTGCGTCCTCATATTGCTTTTGTTTAATGTAATAATCGGCATAGATGGCAGAAAATAAACCATCGAGATTCTTTGGTAAATCTTTTTGTGCTTCAACAAAGTCGAGAGTTTCTTTGGCAGACTTAAAGTTTCCACTTTCGCTAAAGGTACGGATGAGATATAGATTTGCGAAATGTCTGCTCTCCAAATCTGGGAATTGTCTCACTACATAATCGAAATTCTGACGCGCTTGAGTATAATCCCTTTTAATAAAATGCGACTTCCCCATCAACAGATAACAATCGTCAACCCAGTTATTGAACTCATTGCGATCATAAAATCCCTTCTCCTTTTTTGACATGGTGCCCGATTTCTTCTGAGCTGGCTTCTTTGTAATAGAGTGAATTTTTATTCCCTTCGAAGATTTTTGAATTGCTTTATCCATTTCACCACTAGCCGAACCAGCCATTTCTTCTTTACTATCGACAAATACAGTGAGAATCTCATTATAATTATCTGTATTTTGAGAATTAATTCTGGTTATACCACGTTTGTAGGCTTCGTTACCATTAAAATAAATATTGTATTTCAAAGTCATATTATGGTATGCACGACTCGTTGAGGTGTTCTTTTCCACAGAACAGGAATTGGCTACTATTAATAAGCCAATTAGTGCCGATAATATTAAATTCCTCTTTTTCAATTTTAAATCTTTAATGCAATGATAACTAATTTTTCTTCTATTTATTATATTTAAATCTGAATTTTATTCAACAGTAACCGACTTTGCCAAATTTCTTGGTTGATCTACATTACAGTTTCTCATTACTGCAATATAATACGACAACAATTGCAATGGAACTACTGTGAGAAGCGGAGCCAGTGCAAAATCACTATGTGGCACCTCGATAACATAATCTGCCATATCCCTAATTGTAGTATCGCCTTCAGTGACAATCGCTATAATTAATCCTTTTCTTGCCTTTACTTCTTGAATATTTGAAACAATCT
>CAZOHR010000019.1:0-21861 GCA_964579045.1 uncultured Bacteroidales bacterium
TTGGCAAAAAACTCTGTCACATTACACTAGCAACAAAATGTCTCGAAGCCACCGATTACCGATTACTGAATGAGGTTCCTGAGCAGCCATAAGCAATAGCCAGAGGGTGTCGAAGGACCGAATACATAATTGTACCAGATACCTAAATAATTACGAAATTTGGTAATTTCTTTCTTTCCACCCCAGCGGACATTATTTCTTCTCAAGTCTGATAATAAAATCGCTTAAGATATTCATAAAGTTTACGAATGCTTCATAAGGCGAATCGTAAGGGTTGAAATATTTATGCACATCTCCATCGGAGAACCATTTTGTACACATGTAATAAAAATGGTCGGAAGTCTGCAGATAAAGCCAGTCTTTCCATATCTCAGGATCGTTAAGTTCTTTAACTCTATCGTAGTGTTTATAGAGATTGTTAAATGCTTCGTCTTGAAGTTCATTGCCAAGCCAAGCAGTTAAGTCTCTTTCTTCATCTGCCCAAGAGATTGGATAAGGAACTTGTATCGCACCAACAGGATCGAGTTTGGCCACAACCTCCGAAGGCGTGGAAAACGTAAAGTTTGAATATTTGAACACTGCATTCGGCAATGCTTTTAGAAATTCAAAAATTCCAGTTTCAGCCCATTGATGTTCTCCAAATGTTTCATAATCCATAAATAAATTAACGACTTCTTCTTTGGGGTCAAGAGCATTTAGCCAAGAAACAAATTTTTCGGTTGTTAGTGGATAATCTTCCCATCCTCGATTTGAGAATCTGAATGCTATATCGTCGGATAATTTAAAATTCTTAAGCAGTATTTTTAATTTGGGATTAATAGCGTTGCAGTACAGGTAATTTGGGCTTTTCCACCCTAAGACATGCTTTGCACCTTCAGTAATCATTCCTTTGTAACCCATTTCGGCAACATATTCGCCAATCCAATCGGCATAAATAAGCTCGGTATTGCGAAATACTTTGGGCTCTACACCAAAGACTTCTTTTACCTTATCTCGATGCATTTTTACTTGGCGTTCGAACTCTTCGCGGTTGGTAAGTGCTGATAATGAGTGAGAGTATGTTTCTTCCAAAATCTCCACCTTGCCTGTGGCAACCAATTTCTTAAAACTTTCCAAAACATCTGGTGCGTACATCTCAAATTGATCAATTGCCACTCCTGAAATTGAATACGCGATTTTAAAATTATCACCATATTCGTTAATCAAGTCCAGAAAAGTCTGATTTGCAGGAAGATAGCATTTTTCTGCAACCTTACGCATAATGGTTTTGTTCTCAAAGTCATTATAATAATAATGATCGTTTCCGATGTCAAAGAATCTGTATCTTTTTAATCTGAACGGCTGGTGAACCTGAAAGTAAAAGCAAATTGTACGCATAAAATAAAATTTTATTAAAATTTTAAATAATCAAATTACATCCGCTGCGGCGGAACAAAACACAAATTACAAGTTCCAAAACACAAATTACAAGTTCCAAATCACAAATAACAAGATTAAATTTTAGCAGGATCCATTGTTATTTGTTATTTGTTATTTGTTTTTTTGTTATTTGTTATTTGTTATTTGTTTTTTTATCACTCGCAGAGTGATTTATAAACTTCATTAACTTTATAAGCCGAGTTTTCCCATCTGAGATTTTCGACTTCTTGTTTTCCATATTTAATAAACATCTTCGAAAGGCCTTGGTAATGTAACATACCATAAATTGCATCAGCCATATCGTCAACGTCCCAAAAATCAACTTTTAGAGCATGTCTTAAAACTTCCGAAACTCCCGATTGTTTTGAGATAATTACAGGAACATCCGACATCATAGCTTCGAGAGGTGATATCCCGAAAGGTTCGCTCACCGATGGCATAACGTAAACATCACTCATCGAAAACATCTCGTACACTTCTTGGCCCTTAAGAAATCCAGCGAAATGAAATTTTGTTGCAATTCCAAGTTTCGCCACACGTTTTATCATCTTATTTAGCATGTCGCCACTGCCAGCCATAACAAATCTTACGTTAGGGTCACGATCTATTACTTTTTTTGCGGCTTCGATAAAATAGTCAGGACCCTTTTGGAAGGTCACTCTACCAAGAAATGTAACAATCTTTTCATTAAAACCTTTGGTCAGTTTAAACTCTTCAGGCAAACTAACAGGCTCAACAGAATTATGAACAGTTACAACTTTGTCGGGGTGAATACCGTATTTTTCGATAATAATTTTTCTTGTAAGGTTACTTACAGCAATAACTTTATCGGCAGCTTCCATTCCTGCGCGCTCTATTTCGTAAACTTTTTGATTTACGTTTTCGCCCGAACGATCGAATTCTGTAGCATGCATGTGAACAACTAGGGGTTTACCCGACACGTTTTTTGCTGCTATTCCTGCCGAATATGTAAGCCAATCGTGAGCATGAATAACATCAAATTCATTTGTGGCCGCTATATATGCACCAATAAGAGCATACCTAGCAACCTCTTCATATAGGTTTTTTCCATAACTTCCCGAAAATGTAAATTTGCTTGCAAAAACCTGTTCATTAAACTCAGTGTGGGAGAAAATTTTACCTTCAAAAATTTTCGCAAAATCTTCAGGATCCATGTATGGGATAAGGTTTGAGCCGACTTCAAAATATTTGAATTTGTCCCAAAAATCATTTTGATCAGTTTTCTTTTCAGTAATCACAACATCACCAGCATCTTGCAGATATATGTGAGTGAGGTCTTCGTCACCGTATGCTTTAGGTACGACAAAAATAATCTCTGTGCCAAAATGCGACAGCCCCTTGGTTAACCCGTAACAGGCAGTACCGAGACCTCCAGTTATGTGTGGTGGAAATTCCCACCCAAACATTAGTACTTTCATATTTTTGTCTTAGTCTTTTTTGCTTTTAAATCTTTCAATCATGTGATAAATCCTAATTAATTCGGACACGCTCCAGGCCTGAGAAATTGCCCCTCTTGGTGAATGAGGCGGGTCTCCATCATATATTTCTGATATTGTACCAATACCATGCAATGTCATTTCTTCTTCGAAAGAATAAAATATTTTTTCTACTAAGGAAAGGCCACTTCGTTCATGAATCTGAAGATATGCATCGCAGAAATGTCCTAAAAGCCATGGCCACGCTGTCCCTTGATGGTATGCTGTGTCGCGTTGCTCTTGATTACCCTCACAAACTCCCTTGTATTCTGGATTATCAGGTGTTAGCGAGCGCAGACCTTTTGGAGTTAATAATCCTTTACGTACGGTTTCGAGCACTCTTTCTTTCTTAACGTCTGACAATGGAGAATATGGTAAGGAACAAGCAAAGATTTGATTAGGTCTTATTGTACAGTCTATATAGTCGTATGTTGCATAATCTGCGAGATACTTTCTGTCATCGCACCAAAACTTTTGGATAAAAGATAATTGTACAATTTCTGGGATATGTGACCACTGTGCAACAAATTCTTTATCATCATTTAGTTCGGCTAGTTCGAGAGCAAACATTACGGCATTATACCATAAGGCATTTATTTCTACATCAAAACCATGGCGTGGTGTTACTGGTTTACCTCCTACAACAGCGTCCATCCAAGTTAACGCTTTGCCAGTATCGCCAGCCCATATGAGCCCGTTGTCGTGCATTTTTATGTTATAGTGAGTTCCTTGGCGGTAGTTCTCAAGAATATGCTTCATTTTTGATCCAAAATCTTTCCAGATTTTCTTTTTGTCGCCAGTGAATTTTAAATATTCTTGTAAAGTCCAGAAAAACCATAGTGGTGCATCAACCGAATTCATTACTGTAAATTCTCCTGTGCCAATATTTGGGAATAGACCATCTTTAAGATCAGATGTCATAGTTTCTAAAACTTCTTTGCAGGTTTTTACATCTCCGTTATATAATGTTAAACCTGGTAGGGCAATAAATGTATCTCGTCCCCAACGTCCAAACCACGGAAAACCAGCAATAATCTCCGTTTTCCCATCACGTTTGTAAATAAATTGCTGAGCGGCACTTTTTAAACAATCAATATATGATTCGCGAGGTAGTCGCTTCTTTAGTTCTGCACCGAACTTGCGAGCAATAGCATTCGAAGCCATTTCTTTTAAAGCAGCTGTAAAAACTATACTTTCTCCTTTCTTAATCGGCAATTCAAAATATCCGGGAACATATAAATCTTCATGTGAATCATAACCACGGTTTTGCTCTTCCTGATATTCTATATTGTAGTACCAGTCAGGAACATGAATATATTCAGGCTCTTTATTAAACTGCATATATAGAGATTTGTAGCCATCATACATTCTCACTTTTATGCCGTTTTCGATGGATGTATATTTTGTATTAACAAATAAATTTGCTTTACTAAGTTTGTGAACATTGCGGAAAGCTAGAAATGGTTTAAACCTTATCTTTGTTTCAGAATGAGCATCGAGTAAAGTGTATTTTATTAAAATTCTGTCGTCTTCACTTAAGATTCTCTCCATCTGCAATACAACGCCTCCAACTCGCCAGATAAGCTTCGGTATTGCATCCATTTCAAATTCACGTACATATTTATGTCCCTTTGGCTCATAATTATTGCCAGGGTATTTTCTTACGCCTAAATTAAATGATGCTTCATGTTGAATAATCGATACATCAAGACCCGAAAGCATAACATGATTGTCGTTATCAATATCTTCCATTGGACAAACAAGTAAACCATGATATTTTCTCGTGTTGCAACCAATAATTGTTGTACTAGCATAAGTTCCAGCACGGTTTGTCCTGAGCAATTCTCTATTAAGAGAATATTCCAGATTTATAAGTTGTAATTTGTCAAATTTAATATATCCCATAGGGCAACTTTTTAAGGTCAAAGTTATGTCAATAAACTAAAAATACGATAAATCAAACATTAAATTAATCTAAAGTTTATTGTCTTTAAATTTTTCTGTTCAAATGTTTGAAGTACATACTTAGCAGTGATGACAGGTTTCAACAAAAATAGTAAAATTATGTTAATAACAATGCAATAATTTTGGTATACGGATAAAAGTTTGAAAAGGATATGTTTTAGCTCACTAAGAAACTATGGTTGTGACAATTAGAGCATAAATAATTATATCTAGAACCCCAAGATAAAGGCGGGATTATTAGTTATGATATTTGTGTTATATGAAACAATATTTTGCAAAAAAGAATAATTAGTAATCTTTGATATCAAAGGATATGCAAAAAAAGGGTAACTAAATTATGAATTTTATGATTCGGGAATGCAAATTAAAAATTGTATCTTTGAGAAGAACAAACAGAAGCGAATCTATTGGTAAATAACAAACGAATGAATAGTATAGACAAGCTTTGCGGACCTAGCAAAGTAAATATAAGTGTGGGGATATTCAAAGTGCTTGTTATATTTGTATTATTATATGGTAGTTCAACAAATTTGAGATGTCAAAATGATATTTTATCATTGCTTGATTCGGCAGAATTGAAACAGGAAAATGAGCCATTAATAGCCTTGGACTATGCACTCATGGCAAAAGTTAAATCCTTATCTGATAAGAATCAATTGTTACTTTCAAGATCATATTATCAAATAGGGAAGATCTACCGTATTTTAGGAAATCTTTCAGAAGCGGAAAAAAACCTTAATTTAGCATTAAACTTCGATATGTTAAGCTCAGAAATGCTGGCCGATTATTATAATGAGAAAGGTGTAATTCTTAAGCAACAGTGCAGGTTTGATGAAGCCTTGAAATTATATGAAAAAGCATTGGTAATTCAGAGAAGTCTCAAAGATTTAAAGGGAGAAGCGAGGTCATATAATAATATTGGGCGTATTTACGAAGCCATGGACAACTTTCTGGAGGCAATGCGCTATTATCGAAGTGCTTTGAGCATTTACGAAAAACTATCCGTCTCAAAGTCTACCGCAATAACTCTTCAAAATATTGGCAATATATATCGATTAACGCTCCAAAATGATTCTGCGCTTTTTTATTTTAAAAGAGCATTATCTATCTATGAGATTGTCGATAATAAGCTGTTAACGGCTTATGCCTATAACTCAATTGCGGCAGTTACATCTAATCAGGAACTTGCAATATCATATCTAAATAAAAGTATCAAAATCCAGATGGAGTTAAATGCAGAGGCCGATTTATCCAAATCGTATGTTGAGCTAGCAGAAGTTTATATTAAAAACAATCAATCTGCCACAGCAATTCCTTATCTGTTAGATGCGTATGAACTATTGGCGTTTTCGGGACATAAAAATGGCGTGAGCGAAGCTCTAAAATACTTATTTAAAAGCTATGAATCTGTTGGAGATTATAAGAACGCTCTCAAATATCAGACTCTTTATTTTGTTTATGAAGATTCAATTAAATCTGAGAATAACTTAAATGCCATTCAAAAGTATGAATCAGAACTAAAGCTTAAGGATAAAGAAACCAAAATTGCCATTCAGGATGTGGAGATAAAGAGCTCTGAAGAAAAACTCAGGATAAAGAAAGTTCAGGTTTTTTATTTCATTGTCGGTGTTGTATTATTGTCTACAATGCTGTTGATAGTTTTACTGCAGGTGCGTAAACAAAAGAGGAACAATACGCTGCTTAAAAAACAAAAAGCGATGATTGAAAAAAGTGATAAAGAAAAGGAAGTGCTTATTAGAGAAGTTCATCATCGAGTAAAAAACAATCTACAGATAATATCGAGCCTTTTTACAATTGAGCAGCGTAAAACAGATAACATACAGGTTCGTGATGCCCTGTCGTACGGCAAGCAAAGAATAGAAGCAATGTCGATTATTCACGAAAAACTTTACAAACAATCGGATTTGTCCAATATCAATCTTGAGGATTACATTTTCGAAATTTCCGAGAACTTGTTGGACTCCTATGATAAAGTAAATGTAATAAATGTGAAGGTTAACTCAGATGTGTCAAGTATTGATACAGATGTGGCAATAAACCTAGGTTTAGTCGTAGCCGAGTTAATGACAAACTCCATAAAACATGGATTTTCATCAGAAAATGAAAACTTTGTAATAGCAATATCAATAATGCAAACCGGAAATTCTATACGTTTTGATTATTCCGATAATGGACACGGAGTCGGTACTGACTTTGACATTAATTTATCACATAACTTCGGACACCGGCTTATTGTATCGATAGTAAAGAAATTGAAAGGTGACATAATTCAAGATAATGTCGCATTCAATGGATTTAAATTTTCATTTATTTTTAAAGACTTCAGACATGTCTAAAGCGAGTATATTAATTGTTGAGGATGAGTTTATTATTGCTGAAAATCTTTTAGCTACCCTTGAGGAATCGGGGTACAAAGTTGTTGGAATAGCCGAGACTGTTGATACAACTATTCAGATGATTACAGAAAATGATGTAGATTTAGTGCTACTCGATATCAATCTTAATCAAGCTGTTGACGGCGTTGAAATTGCACATATTATCAATACCGAATTTGCAATCCCGTTTATTTTTGTTACAGCTTTTGTCGATGCCACTACTATAGAAAGGGTTAAGCACACACGCCCGTATGGATATGTTACCAAACCTTATTCGGAGGTGGATTTAAAAATTGCAATAGATCTCGCTCTTAGTAGATATAGTCAGACAATTAATAAAACTACATTACAGAATCCGGGTGATGACACGGTCTATATTAAAACAGATAAGGGCCTGAAAAAGATACGAATTTGCGAAATTATATGGATTGAGGCATACGATTATTATTCTTTTGTTCATACTAGTAGCGAAAAAATACTTGTAACCTCAACCTTAAAGGAACTGGAACAAAAGCTCAATAGCAACATATTTGTACGCATACACAGAAAGTACACTATTAATCTTAATCATATAGAAAGGATTGTTGGAAATCAGGTGGAAATTGGGAAAGAACTTATTCCAATTGGACGATCAAACAAAGAAGATTTTCTTATGAAAATTAAGATGCTATAATTTGTCGTTTTGTTTTATTATTCTCCTAGAAAGTTGTGATTTTTTTTGCTGGTTTTCATACACTTTGTTGTTTACTGAAAAAATCTGTCGTTTACTGAGTATTTTATAATTATTGGCTTCTTGGCGTTAGTTTTGACCATTATAAAGCCAATAACAATAAAATATATTCATATGAAAAACTCATTATTAATTTTGCTCGCCGTATCAACTTTGAGTATCGGCAATTTATTTAGTCAACCCGCAAAGATTGTTTTGGAGGAGAACTTTGACAACAATTCTAACAAATGGGATATTATTAACGAGCCGACCTATACTAGCAAGATAGAAAATGGCACATTCAATCTTTCTAGTACCGATGCAGAGTGGAGGATTTGGCAGAACAAGGCTTATTACGATCTTTTCGAAGCATTTACAGTTGAGGCAAAATTAAAGATTGTTGAGTCAACAGATGGGATAGTATTTTATGCGGTTCAATCTGACGACCTTGCTAATATTTATGGCATACAGCTTTGGGGAAGTGCAGCCAGTCCTTACAAGATAAATAAATTTGAGGCAGAAAGCGAAGGTATTTATGCTGATGGAACAGAAGACGACAGCTTTGCTCAAGGAAAAGACCTTGTTCTTAAAGTAAAATGTAAACTTTTTGACGAAGGTTTTTCGTATCGCCGACAGTTAACATATTATGTTAACGACATAGTTATTGGTGTTGAAGAAAGTGCAAGCTTTGAAGGAAATTGGCAAAATTTTGCTTTTGTTCTATCGCCAAACTCGAAAGTTGAAGTTGATTATGTAAAGGTTTATGGAACAGCAGTGGCCGGACCAGCAAAAGTTGATATGTACGTTGCCACAACACCATTATCAAAAACAACACCACCTCAGTCACAAGATGTAACTATCAAAGCCGGTGAACCGATTTATGCTATGATTTATATGTCTCAAACTTTTCACGAGATAGTAGATGCTAATCAAAGTGTTAATGTTACCGAATACGTATGGATTGATGGAGGAATTGTGAGTCGCTATGACTACAAAATGGATTTCAACGGAGTACAATCTCAGGGAAATACTTATAATATTGAGATGGCTCCAGCAATTGATAAGATTAACTATCCTCGCCAGGCATCAACATTGTGTAAACCGCTTTTCGATCTTGAACCGGGCATACATGAGATTACAATTGGAATGCAGTATTCTACAGGAAGCTCAGCAGACAATTGTGGTCAAGTCACTTTTAAGTTCGACAATAGAGATGCTGCTGGCCGAGCAAAGTTTGAAGAAATGTACAATAAGTACAGTAATAAAATCCTCACAAATGTAACATTACCTCCAGCAATGAAGATAGATGCTAAACTTGATGCATCAATAAAGCAAGCAATTATTGATGAGGGCTGGTCGCAAACAGTTATTAAAGTTGTTATAATGGACAGCGACTGGTCAATTGCAACACACGAATATACCGGAGCCATACTTTACAGATGGATTAATACTTGTGTTGCAGTAAAGAACAACGATGGCACTTGCATGCTTTTCTACCCGATTGTATGCCAGGACTATGCAGGTGGTGGTGCTTATTCAACAAAAACAACTCTTTGTGGTATGCATTTAATCGAAAAGCAAATTGCATGCGAAAATGTAAAGTAATACCAATTGTAATTATAAAACAGTCCAATAAGATTTAAACAAATTTCTGAAATTGTTTTATAATTTTACAATGGTTAATGCCGATGATAAATATGTTTAGTCAAATCAAACATAGTGCCGATTGGACTATTACATATTTACAATCGGTATAAATTAACCCCCCCTTTATAAAGCCAAAACCTTCCTCAATTACAGCTTATGTTGTAAAAAAGGAAGGTTTTTCTGTTAAAAACAATTTTATATCAATCCCAAGTCAAGCATTGCTTCTTCGCTAAGCATATCTTTTGACCACGGTGGATCGAAAACAATGTTGATACTTACACCTTTTACTATCTTGATTGTTTGAACGGCAGATCTAACATTTTCGATAAGCTCATCAACCATTGGGCAATTGGGTGCGGTAAGAGTCATATCAATGTCAACATCAAATTTTTCATTTACGTCAATCTTATATATAAGACCTAAATCATAAACATTTACTGGTATTTCGGGGTCGAAAACAGTTTTAAGCACAGCAACAATCTCTTGTTCGATTTTTGTGATTTCGTCCATAGTTATTTATTTAATGATTTATATGCCATTGCATAGAGCTTTAGCTGTTTTATCATGGACATCAGCCCATTTGATCGGGTAGGGGATAAATGTTGTTGAAGCCCAGTCTTTTCAATGAAATACAAATCTGAATTTATTATTTCGTCGGGACTATTTCCAGATAAAACTCTTATTAGCAATGATGCTATACCTTTAGTAATAATTGCGTCGCTGTCAGCAATAAATTCAATTTTGCCATCTATATATTCAGCATTAAACCATACTTTCGACTGACAACCATCAATAAGATTTTGATCTTTACGATATTTTTCGGGCATATTTTCAAGCTCGTTGCCAAGCTCAATCAAATAGGCATACTTGTCCATCCAATCTTCAAATGCAGAAAATTCCAGAATTATTTCATCCTGAATTTCATTAATCGTCATAAAAATAAAATTAAATGGGGAGAAAAACCTCCCCGTAGATATTATAGTAAGCTATCCAACTTTGCAGTAAGAGTAGATTTTGGAACAGCACCAACAACTTTATCAACAACTTCACCATTCTTTAGAAATAATACAGTTGGGATATTTCTGATTCCGAATTTTACGGATATCTCATTATTATTGTCAACATCAACTTTGCCGATAATTGCTTTGTCGCCATATTCGTGATGCATTTCCTCAATAATTGGAGCAATCATTCTGCAAGGACCACACCATACTGCCCAGAAGTCCAGAACTACTGGTTTACCTGAATTCATTACGAGTTCTTCAAAGTTCTTTTCGTTAATTTCGAGTGCCATAATTTTTTGTTTTTAATGTAAATATTCTGCTAAATTATAATTTTTAATTTAAACTAACATTTTCGACATAAGGATTGTTCTCGAGAAAATCAATAATCTCATCTGTCAATCCAATTCTTTCTGTTCGTGAAAACAGCCTAACCGAAGTGTTATCAATAGCATTAAACAATGCAAAGTTTAGATTTATTTTTCCTTTATTTTTTTTAATCAAGGCTAAAATGTCATTTATAAATTCGTCGTTTACGTTCTCAACTGCAACTTGTAGTGTCAGTTTCGAAAAAAGCGTTTCTTTTATTTCTGATAGCAATGCTACTTTTGCAACCGAGAAGAATAATTTCGCCTTGTCGGCATGGCTTTCTTTAAATCCAGCATAAACCATTATTGAGTATCCTTTTACAAATACATTTTTATTGTCGGTATATTCTTTGCCAAACACCATAAAGCTATACGAGCCAGTATAATCTATCATTGAAATTTTACCATAAGGCTTGCCGTTTTTTGTCATTCTTTCAGTAACCTCTGTGACGAATCCAACTATTTTGATATCACGAAGTTTAGATACTTTTTCTTCATCATCCATTTCTCTCAGCGGTGTGATTTTCATGGTGTTGATGATAAATTTAAAAGGATCGAGTGGGTGTCCTGACAAATACATGCCGATATGCTCTTTTTCCATATCTAGAAATTTGAGCAAATCATAATCTGGTAATGCTGGTATTGAAGGCTTGGAAATATCCATTGTCTGCATTTCGCCAAACAATGTCATTCCAGCATTTGATGATGACTGAACATTATTGCCAAATTTGATTAGTGATTCCGTGAAAGTTTCATTTTCTCCTTCCATTGTGAAATATTGAGGACGGGCAAGCTCTTTAAAACAATCAAAAGCCCCAGCAAAAGCAAGTGCTTCAATGTTTTTCTTATTTACAGCATTAAGATTTACCCGTGATACAAAGTCGAAAATATCTGTAAAAAGACCGTTCTTTTCTCGTTCTTCGATAATGTTTTCTACAGCATTCATGCCTACATTTTTTATCCCACCAAGACCAAAACGTATATTGCCTTTTTTGTTTACTGTAAAGCCTCTGTAACTTTCGTTAACATCTGGGCTTAACACTTTTATCTTCATGCGTTTACACTCCTCCATTTGAATAGAAATTTTATCCATGTCGGAGATGTTGCGGGTTAGGTTGGCTGCCATAAACTCCGCTGGGTAGTGTGCTTTTAGATATGCTGTCTGATAGGCTATGTAAGCATAACAAACAGAATGTGACTTGTTGAAAGCATATTTAGCAAAAGCAGACCAATCTTTCCATATTTTTTCGATTAGCTCTTCGGGATTCTTACCATTGGTGGTGCAACCTTCAATAAATTCAGGATTAGCTTTGCAACCTTCGATAAATTTTTCATGGAGTTTTTCCATAGTTTTCAGGTCTTTCTTACCCATTGCTTTACGCAAAGTGTCCGACTCGCCTCTAGTAAATCCTGCTAAAGCACGAGATTGAAGCATCACCTGTTCTTGAAATACAGTTATTCCATATGTATCCTTAAGATACTTTTCCATTATTGGATGGTCGTAGGATGTGTTTTCCTTACCATTTTTTCTACGTACATAGTCTGGTATATACTCCATCGGACCTGGTCTGTACAATGCATTCATCGCTACTAGGTCGTTGAAATGATTTGGTTTGAGTGACCGCAAATGGGACTTCATACCTTCCGACTCAAACTGGAATATGGACGTTGTAGCTCCAATTTTAAAAAGATTTAGCGTTTTTACATCATCCAAAGGAACCAAATCAATATTTACATCAATATTCCGCGATAGTTTTATGTTTGAAAGACATTCCTTAATAATTGATAAGGTTCTAAGTCCTAAGAAGTCCATCTTTAATAATCCTATAGACTCTACAAAACTTCCTTCGTATTGAGTCGCAGCTAAGCCACCTTCTTCCTTTGTGCGCATTAGAGGAATATTGTTTTCAAGCTTATCACGACCAATTAGCATTCCGCAGGCATGAACGCCAGTTTGACGAACAGAGCCTTCGAGTGTACATGCTATGGAAAGAGCCTTAAGCATTGTTTTATCGTTATTCTTTTGTGCCTCGAACATCTCCTCGGCAATTATTTTGCGAGTTTCGAGTCTTGTGGCATCTCTTTCATTGTCTTCCTTTTTCGCAGCCATTATTCCTTTGTCCAAAGCTGCCAACACTTTCTCGTAGCTGCCCAGTTTCTTTTCATCTTCCAGAATAATATTATATGCATTCTCTAATGCACCAGTTGCACTAATCTTTTTTGTGAGTGCATTTACCTGAGCCAAAGGAACACGCAAAACTCTAGAAACATCCTTAAGCGAGCCTTTAGCTTTCATGGTCCCAATAGTACAGATATGCGCAACTTTATCTTTTCCATATTTTTGGGTTACATAGTCAACAACAAGTGCGCGACCATCGTCGTCAAAGTCAATATCCACATCGGGCATCGAAATACGATCGGGGTTGAGAAAACGTTCAAACAGTAAATCGAACGCTATTGGGTCAACGTCTGTAATTTTTGTACAGTATGCTACCGCTGATCCAGCCGCCGAACCTCTACCTTTTCCAACAAGAACACCAATCTCTCTGGCTTTAGCAATAAAGTCTTGAACAATAAGGAAATATCCTGGAAAACCCATGGTTTTAATAGTGTTCAATTCGAATTCGAGACGGTCGCGTATGTCATCCGAATAGTTTTCGCCATATCTTTCCTTAGCACCTTTTTCAACCAGAAACTTTAAATAGTCGGTTTCAAATTTTATCCTGAGCACTGCATCAAATCCGCCAATAGCGGCATAGCGTTTTTCGGTAAACTCCGCAATTAGACTTTCTTCTGAGTATTTTTCGCGCCAGATATCCATCGTTCCAAAACTCTCGGGAATTGGAAACTCTGGCATAATAGGGTCTTTGTCAATCTCAAATACCTCAACTTTATCGGCGATTTCCATCGTGTTTGCAAAGACTTCGGGGTGATCACCAAAAATAGCTGCCATTTCATCGGGAGTTTTTAGCCACTCCTGTTTGGTGTATCTCATTCGATTGGGGTCGTCAATGTCGGCATTTGTGGTCAAACAAACCAACACGTCGTGCGCTTCAGCATCTTCTTCATTGGTGAAATGTGTATCGTTGGTTGCGATAATTTTTACACCATGTTCTGGTCCCAACTCAAAAATCTTTTCATTTACACGTTTCTGAGTATCTGACACGTCTGTTTTTTGTCGAACATCATCGCATGGATGATGCATAACTTCAAGATAAAAGTCATCACCAAAAACTTTCTTATACCATTCAATTGTGTTTTTTGCTTCTTCAATATTACCGTTTGCAATATGTTTCGGAATTTCTCCACCTAAACACGCCGACGAAACTATTATCCCTTCGCTGTACTCGTGCAACATGTTTTTATCTATACGCGGTTTTAAATAAAAACCATCTAGATTTGCCTTGGATATCATCTTTACAAGATTGTGATAACCAGTAAGGTTTTTTGCTAATAGAATTAGATGATAGCCTGATTTGTCGGATGCTTCACTTTTGTCAAATATAGTTCGTCGAGCAATATAAACTTCGCAACCTAAAATTGGTTTTATTCCATTCTTTTTACATTGAGAATGGAATTCTTTTATGCCTAACATAGTGCCGTGATCGGTGAGTGCAAGAGCTGTCATCCCTGAGTTTTTAGCTTTGGAGATAAGTGCATTAATACTGGCAGCCCCATCTAAAATCGAGTATTGTGAGTGAACGTGTAAATGTGTAAATTCCGGCATCTTTTATAAATTATCTGAACAAAATTCGAACTATAAAAATACTCCAAAATATCAAGTGCTCGGATAAAAGTTATCACAAAATATCACAAAAGAAATGAACATAAAATAGTTGAAAAATGCTCCTAAGTTTTTATTTTTATGGCAGCTTGCGAGATGATTATGATAATTCTTAAAAGAAAAGTCCAACTTCGGGACAAGCGCATTTAAATTATTATTTTTAACAATATAATACAATGCAGTGCAATACATTCTTGAAAATAAGCCGCGAACCTTAAGTTTGGAGCCACGAAACGAAACAAGAGAAAAGCTGTTAGGTCCAAGTTTTTCTTAACGCGAATTACACGAATTACACGAATTTTCACGAATGGCTTTAGCAATCAACGAAGTTGATTGCTAAAGCCATAAAACATTAGTTTCATTAATGATACGGAGAGTATGTGCATGAAGGGTTATCTTCGTGTAAATTCGTGTAATTCGCGTTAAATAAAAGTAGGCGCAAGAAAAAACAATACGCTCTGAAACTTAGCTGGCATATAGAACAGCATTGAGTGGAATTATACCAACAAAATCCATCGTTTAATGATTCCGATTCTTAGAATTATATTTGAAAAATTTTAATGCGTTTGCCCTGAGTCCAACTTCGGTTCATTTGCAATTTGCAATTTTACTGTGTATATTTGCAGCCAGTAAATAAAAAACATTATGGAAACAGTATTGAGTGGTATAAGATCGACCGGTAATCTGCATTTAGGCAACTATCTAGGCGCAGTACAGAACTTTGTAAAAATGCAGGAATACAATAAGTGTTTTTTCTTTATTGCAGATTATCATTCCCTAACTACCCATCCTACTCCTGGCGATTTACACAAAAGTGTACGTCAGGTTTTGGTGGAATATCTGGCAGCAGGAATAGATCCAGAAAAATCGACATTGTATGTGCAGAGTGATGTTCCCGAAATAGCTGAATTGTATTTACTCCTGAATATGAACGCATATTTAGGCGAATTGGAACGCACAACTTCTTTTAAAGATAAAGCGAGAAAGCAACCAGAGAATGTAAATGCAGGCTTGCTTACATATCCAGTTTTGATGGCTGCCGATATTGTTATTCACCATGCTGACAAAGTCCCAGTAGGAAAAGACCAGGAGCAGAATCTTGAAATGGCTCGCAAATTTGCCCGTCGTTTCAACAACATGTATAATGTTGAATATTTTAAAGAGCCTGTTGCCTACAATTTTGGTAAAGAACTTGTAAAAATTCCAGGACTAGATGGAAATGGAAAAATGGGAAAATCGGAAGGAAATGGCGTGTTTTTAGCCGATGATGAGGCGGTTATCCGTAAGAAAATAATGCGTGCAGTTACTGATGCTGGACCTACCGAGCCTAATTCAAAAATGCCTGAAGTTATCGGCAATTTGTTTACAATCATGGATATTGTTTCAACTCCCGATACGGTTAAATTCTTTAAAGAAAAATATGCAACTTGCGAAATTCGTTATGGAGACCTCAAGAAACAACTTGCCGAAGATGTTTGCAAAATGATTGCACCGATTAGTCAAAGAATTAAAGAAATTGATTCCGACAACGAATATCTGAGCAAAGTCGCAAAACAAGGTGCAGAAAAAGCTCGCGAAAGTGCTGCAAAAACAATTAAAGAAGTAAGAGAAATTATTGGTTTTAGGAAGTTTTATTAGGGATTAGTAATATTATTACGCTTCAAACTACTGTTATCCTAAAAAAGATCGTCTGCAATAACTTCACTTTGAACGATATCATAATACTCATTTTGTTTAACTCCATAAGTCGTTACCAATGTAACATGTACGGCACTTTTTGTTCCTGTCTCATTTCTAAACGCACTTACTTTGTTTACTAGCGAACTACTATAACTTTTATTAATCTCAAATTCATTCAAAGAAAATTTCATCTCGCAAAGATTTATGACCTGATCTTTACGCTCAATCACTAAATCAATTTGTACGTTTGGCGAACTGTTTTTACTCCGCCACGATGCAACTTTACATTGAACTCCAGAAATTCCAAGTTTTCTTCTAATTTCAAAGATGTGTGCCATACATACTTGCTCAAAAGCATATCCAGTCCAAATTCTGTGCTGAGGAGAATCAATTGATGTAGTCCAAAAGTTTTCTTCTTTAAAACTATTTTGTGAAACAAATTTGAAGTAAAACAATGTATAAAAGTCAGTTAACTGATATAATCCCTCTCTTAGTTTTTTATCAATTGCGTTGTATTTTCGAATGAAGCCGCACTGCTCCAACTCTTCTAGCATTTTTGAGAATCCTCCGCCATCCGAAAAACCCGTATGCTTCATTAGTTCTTCTCGAGATAAACCTATAGACTTTTTACCTAATACTTCAACTATTTTTTCATAATTTTCATAATTTGTAAAAAGAGAGGAGTAAAGATTTTTGTACTCGTCGCGCAATATCCCATTTTGCCTAAAAAACAAGTCATCAACAGTTTGAGATAGGCTCTTTCCCTTTTTTATCAAACTTAAATAGAATGGTATTCCGCCAAAAATCATATAACTTTCAATTATTTGATGCCGATTCCATTTTATACCATTTTTATTTAAGTACTGCTCGGTTTCCTTCAAGCTAAAAGGCATAAGCTTTATTCTTCTGGTTATTCGATTATGTAGGCCGCCTCTATTATTGATTAATTTACTAATCATCCAAGACGTTGCTGATCCACACACAATTAGCAAAATATCATTGCGGTTAGCAGCCCATCCATTCCAAAAGTGTTCAAAAGCGGCTAAGAATCCCGACTTTCTTGTATCCAGCCATGGTAATTCATCAATAAAAATAATTTTCTTTTTACTTCTCTTCTTTTCAAGAAAATTAATAAGTTGGGTAAAAGAATCATACCAAGATTCAGTCAAATCATTTTCAATTCCCGAATATCTGTTTATCGCAGAACTAAAGTTCTTCAACTGTTCTTTAAGACTCGCATTGGCTAAACCAGTTAATTGAAAATCAAATTTATTCTTAAAGAACGTATTTATCAAATATGTCTTGCCAACTCTTCGCCTTCCGTAAACAGCCAAAAATTCAGACCTATCAGAATTGTAACATGAAAGCAATTCATCCTTTTCAGCATCTCTTCCAACAATTTCATTCATAATTCAATGTTTATATCTCGCTGCAAATATAACATTTAATTATATACAGCGAGATATACATCTTGGATTTTTTGCAGATATTCTTAATTTGCAGATTTTGTACTATTTTCAAACTTCTCACAACATGCTTGACTATAAAGAGCTTAACAACAATCCACTACTGAGCAAAGTAGCAAAACAGGGCGCCGAAAAAGCTCGCGAAAGTGCTGCAAAAACCATTAAAGAAGTAAGAGAAATTATTGGTTTTAGGAAGTTTTATTAGGAATATAAAGTTTTCTCAACTGCAAAGAGACTTGTGCTTTCTTCAATTAAAGAAACTGGATTCTCAGATAATGTATTTCCATAATTCCATAAAATTTAGGAATTATGGAAATAAAATCACCTAATTACCTCACAAACGTCCCTGTTAAAACCTCATCACTAGTAAAGACCAAGACAAAATAGATTCCTTGCTCAAAACCTGAAATATCAGTTTTCTCAAAGCTATCCGACACCGATTTTAGCAATTTACCGTTGATGTCAAATATTTGAGCTGTATTAATAATTTTGTCCGATGAAATTGAGATATATTCACTTGCAGGGTTTGGAAAAATCTCTAAAGCTCCAACAGTTTTTTCTTTAACTCCCTGATAAATAGGATCTCTGAAATTTATTTTTACTGTGTCGGAATCAATGCATTGAGACAAGTTTTCATAATAAGAATGGAGAATAAATTCATATTCTCCGTATTCACTGACAGTCACAGATGTTTGCAGAGCTGATATGTCTTCAAAAATGGCATTCTCATTTTCCCATAGGTAAACACATTCTGAGTATGGATAGTCAATGTCGGATACCGCATTCAACTCAAATGAATAACTAAAGACGCTCACATCATTTCCTGCAAAAAGTGGTTGTTCGTTGAGAAAATGTATTGAAAGTGGACCGGCAGTGTCTGTGCACCATCCTGGAGGCATCCATTCTGGGCCTGTTTCCAAAACCCAGAAAAAATTATAATAACCAGAACTATCTACCTCCAAATCAGTAACAAAGTGTAGCATTACATTCCAGGATTCGCCACAAGTAGGGCAAATCCAATAACCGCTTTGCCACTGTCCAGGGGTTTGAGTTATAATATCCTCATAACTTAAGCCACAAGTCACACTATCAATCATATCTGAAAATATTGTTGCGGTTGGTTTTCTCCAGAAAGTAACGATAACTTCATCGGTATCAGAGCATCCTAAGGAAGTCGTAGACGCGAGATTACTTTCTAACCAGGTAAATGTCTTAGGGACATATTGATTTACACAAACCTCTGTATTCGGATCCATCCAGTTGTCAATAGTAGCACCGTTCGGCAACCAAGATCCGCCAAAACCACCACTTACACAGTTCAACTCAGCGCAAGGACCACAAACGTCAAAATCTACACCTGCATTGACCACTGGAGTTTCAACAAATTCTACGACAACAGTATCTTTGCAAGGGCCGCTGTTGTCTGTCCACACAAAACTAACAATAAGATAATCGTTTAACTCTCCTGATAGAGTAACATTTACAGTTGCCGAAGTTGATGATGGTGAAAATGCTGGTGCTGGCGACAATACAACTGAGCCAACATAAGCAGACCAGTATCCTGTTGTTGCATTTTGCACATTAAGTTGAGCTGTGTTTCCGCATATTGCAAAGTCAGATCCACAGTTAGGATTGGAACATTGAGCATAAGCAACTCCCAAAAACATACAGCTTATTACAGAAAAACAGATAAGCTTTTTCATAATCTGTGTTTTATTGTTTCACAATTTTTGTAGTCCAAAAACCTTCTGCAGTTGATACTTTTACAAAATAAATTCCTGCTTCAAATGAAGAGATGTCAATTTCGGATTCAGGGGATTCAATTTGCAGAACTTGTTTGCCGTTTAGGTCGGTGAATATTATGTTATCTATTCTAACTTCGCTCTGTAAAGAGATTTGACCTGTAGTTGGATTTGGAAAAATTTTCATACCGCCCATTTCCTCGGAACCTATTCCCTGTTGGGAAGAATTTGTAAAAGTTATCCTTACCGTATCAGAATCGATACAGGTATTCATGTTAACATAACTTGATGTAAGAATGAAATCATATTGCCCGAATGCAGTAACATATGCAAGTGTTTGCAGAGACGAAGAGTCAAGGAAAACTGCATTAACGTTTTCCCATAGATATGTACATTCTGAATATGGGTCATCTATGTCTGAGTTTGCACTTAAAGGGAACGTATACCCTACAATACTCATATCATTTCCGGCAAAAAGTGGTTCTGAATTTAAGAAATGAATTCTTAAAGGACCCGCAGTGTCTGAACAAAAACCGGGCATTAATAGTGGCCCACTATCCTCGATCCAGTAAAAATTGTAATAACCATCATTTGGCACCTCAACCCAAGTACTATTTGACAATGCATCTCCATATAATGTTGCAGGATTATTGTTGTACCAAAAGCCCATAATTCCATTACCTGAATCTTCGGCGATTAAATTATTAAATTGTAATCCACAAACAACAGAGTCAGATTCTTCTGATAGAATTTGTGCTGTAGGCTTTCTCCAAAATGTTATATCTATCGAATCAGTCCCTTCGCAAGTCAATGAACTTTGAATAGCTTGGTTTTCTTCATGAGCAACAAATGTATACAACCCATAACTTGTGACACATGCCTCATAATACTCACCCTCCCAACTAATAAACAAATCACAATCAGATGTCCAGTATATGTTACCAAAAATAGGAAGTTGAACACAGTAACCACATACATCAAAATTCTCGCCTGCTTCAATTACAGGAATTTCAACAAATTCAATCTCAGCAGTATCACGTGAGTAGCAGGAACTCAACATGCTATTACGTTCTATCAAAGTAACTTCCCACAATCCGCCACTCGTAACAGTAAGATTAGCTTGGGGAGAATTTATTGATGACACATCTGCCGATTCTCCTGCGGGATGACCTGCTATACCCCATTGCATCATTGGAGTATAATTTCCCGAAGCCGGAATGCTTAGTTCGGCTTGTAAAATGTATTCGTTTCCACAAACAGCATCATCTTCTCCTGCAAATGCAACAGGTCTTTGATAAAATGTAACCCAAATGGTATCTCTTGCAGCACAGCTATAATTTGAAACAGTCCAAACAAAGGTGGCAGTTACATGTGCACTGTCGCCAAATGCTTCAGGACCAATAACCACTTCAGTATTAGGCAAGTTAAACTCAGAAAAGCTTGCTTCCACCATAGGAGAATTCCAAGCGAACTCTGCCCAACCATTTCCAGTGGTATCTGCATTTAAATTGTAAACATTTCCACATACTTCAGCAATGTCGGTTTCACCAACTCCAGCACTTGGCATCTTTGCAAAAATAACATTGACAGTATCAGAACATGGTCCACTGTCATCTGTCCATATAAAATCCACCGAAGAATGGTGCTCTGGAAAGTAAGGAACAACAGCGAAAACATTTGCGGAGGAATTGTTTGGATAAAAATTTGCAAGTGCAGGTACTCCATCAATAACTGCAGACCAATGACCAGTTGTTACATTTATTGCATCAAGGTGGGCACCCATCCCACAAACATCAAAATCCTCACCAGCATAAGGATTTGAACATTGTCCCATCAATCTCACACAAAATACAGTTGCAATCAGTGAAATAACTATTATTTTTCTCATGGCTATAAAATTATAAGATTAATAAAACGGCTTGTTTCTGTCAAAATGTATTACAACCAAGAGACAATATATAAATCAAAATCGTTGTATGAGGATTTTCAAATTGAAAAATAAACCAATTATTGAAATTGAGTATAGTTTAAAATTGTTACTCTCTCGCAATTAATGCAGGCGTACTTACAAGAGATAAATTGAGTATGTTTTTCAAAAAAAAGCGGTGACTTGTTGAAGTCACCGCTTTTTTCTATCCTTTTAGTGCCTCGGCACCGCTTACAATTTCAAGAATTTCGTTTGTAATTG
>CAZOHR010000020.1:0-2531 GCA_964579045.1 uncultured Bacteroidales bacterium
CAGACTTTGCTCTGATTATTTCAGAAGCTGTATTATCATTTGAGAAATCATCAACAATGATTAGTGAAAAATCTTCAGTAAAATCAGATTTCACTAAAGCGATGTCTTCAACAACACTATAAATGTATGGTCCTTCGTTAAAAGCTGGAATTATAATATTTATTGTTGTTGGTTGCAAAAGTTTGATTTCTAAAATTTCTCAAATATAATTAAATGGTTTTCAATTTTTATCATTACTCGTTGTTATTTTATTGAGAATTGCAAAATAGCTTTTAAAGCTATTTATAACAAATACCAATAAATAGGCTGCAATTAAGTATGCAGGGACAAGATAGTAAGTTAAATATCTTGCTGAGCAGTACGATAGTAAAATGAACAAGATTCCGTTTAATTGTATTAGTAATAGTGGTAATAGTGCTTTGTTTTCAAATTCCTTTACGAAAAGCATAGACAATAAAGTAGAAATATAAAAGTAGATTATATATTGATTAAAAATAATAGCTAAAACCAGAACTAGAGTAGTTATGATGAATATGATTTTCTGTTTGAGCCCTTTTTTTAGATTATTGATACTAATAATTAAGATTGCTGCCAGTAAAAGAATTGTAAATAGTGTGAAGATATATGTTTGATTCTGAGTTACAGATAATTTACTATGAGCAATTTTGAAAAACTGTTTAGGATTGTGCAGATAGAAATTAATTATTCTTAATCCAAACGACTTATCATGCATCTTGTCGTTATTGTAGAAGCTGTTTTTATCATTTAGCCACAAGTTGGTTATTCCATTCTCACTCACATACTCGTTATGACATTCTAGTCCGCCATAATTCGAGATTAGAGAAATCATAAAATATGGTTTGTCGTTAAGACTGATGATTTTACAATATGATAATGTGATAATGTTTTTATTGTATTTTTTTGATGCAAAATTATATGGCAAGTAGTAAGTAGTGTTAATAAACGGCTCTATTTCTTTTTTGAATTTCAAAATATCAGATTGGTTGATATTCTCAAAAATATAATTATCAGTCCCAGGATTTTTGATGCTGTTCAATTCTTTTAGATTTGTATTTGTATTTTGAATTTCGCTAAGAATTTTATTGCATGTTTTTACATGTGTATTATAAGATACTACACTCCAAATATTATATGGCACCCAGCAAATTAGGAAAACACTAGCAAATACAATCAATTTTGGATAATGTTTTTTTATTCCAGACTTAAATGCAATAATTATGAAATCGATTGCTATAATCGGCAAAATTAACACCAAACTAGTTTTAACAAGAAAGCTTAATCCTAATATCAAAGCAAAAATTATGATGTTTTTACGAGTAAAGTTCTGTCTACTCGAAATATAAAACCAAAGAATAAAGAAATTAATAAATACTGTAAAAGTATCTGGTAATACTAGCATTGAATAGGGCAAGAGATATACAAATACTAGCGGAGCAGAAAATATACCAGCCAAAAACCCATTTTTATTCCATATTTTAAATCCAATTAACGGCAAGAAAAAGCTAATCGTTAATAATAGTATAATTTGCCATATTTTTACAAAAATTGGATTTGGTCCAAAAATCCTATAAATAAATGAGATTAAAAAAGGATAGCCAGGAAATCTGTTGTAAGTTTTTAATCCTGTCAGTAACTCTATGTTATAGACTTTGTCAGGGTCATTTCCACGACTGATTTTATAATCAATTTCATTAACAATTTGGCCGTTAACCAGGAAAATGTTTTTCTCAGCGAAATTAACTGCAATTGTATGGTAATCATACTGATCACGACCCTCCTCAAGATTTATTTCATTATCAAATTTAGAAACACTTTTATCTGTATTGTTTGATAAATATATAATGCTGATAAAGACGCATATTAATGTAATGAATAGTGCAAATAAATATCTTTCTTTTTTTGTGTTGATATGAGCTGTTAGACTTAGTTTGTCAAGAAACCAATAGAGTTTTTTGCGAAACCTTATTGCTATATATATTAGAATAATACAAAGTAAGCCAATAATTATTTTATAAGTTTTCAATATTAAAAATGAAGCGAAATCAAGATGCTTGTTAAAAATGCTGTAGTTTAAGTCAGGTACAATTTCATAATTATTCTTTTTAATCTGAGAATTTATTTGAACTAATCTAAAGTTTCGTTTTTCTCCATTTATCGTAATTGATTTAATGCAGTTAACTGAAATGCTATCATTTGATTCGATATAGATGCTTTTGTAAAATCGATTGTGAAAATAGTCGAAACCGAGATTCTGATTATTCTTTTTTATTGCATTGAATGATAACTGATTACCATTTGGACTGATCCCAGATATTAAAAAATTTGGATTGTCGCTTTCAATTATAATTTGACCATAAAAATTGGCATTTTTTAAATAAATTGAAGACATCATAATATAAGCAATAATCACAGCAATTGCTGATAATAATATTATCGCTTTCTTTTTGGTCATATCATGTTATTTTAAACAAAAATAGTAAATTTGCTGAAGCAAATGACCAGTTTGAGCA
>CAZOHR010000020.1:2541-15979 GCA_964579045.1 uncultured Bacteroidales bacterium
ACGGGTTTGTTTAAGCCATTTTTTCCAATAACGATTCCTTATGGTATTGGATATTTGATGGCAGAATTAAGAAAAGAGGATATTAGTTTTTCTTTTATAGATCAGCAGATACATAAAGATGTGGTTTCGGAAGTAAAAAAACTTATTGAGAATCATCATGCACCATACATTTTTGCTATTTCAACACTTACAGAGTCGTTTTCGTCAGCAAGAAAAATAAGTGATAGTCTGAAGGTATTATATCCCGATTCCAAAGTTGTTATGGGAGGATTGCATCCAACTAGTATGCCGGAGGATGTTTTAAAAACTGTAAAATCCTGTGATTATGTGTTTGCTGGAGAAGGTGAAACTGAAATTGCAAATATTTACAGAAGACTTAAAGAGAACAGCGATTTGAACGATGTGCCTGGAGTTGTATATCGCGATGCTAATAGGATAATCATTAATGAACCTGCTGAGATTGTTGGCGATATAAATAGTTTACCTCCATTCCCTTACGATATTTTTAAAGCATACAAAAAGTACAATCATGGACACATAATCAGCTCTCGAGGATGTCCTTACAATTGTACATTTTGCTGTGTGAAAGCTGTTGGTAAGCGCAGGTACAGATATAAAAGTGCTGAGTCCACTGTTAAGGAACTTGAATTATTGGTTTCGGAATATGGTCAACGTGAAATTGCTTTCTTTGATGATAATTTTCTTGCCAATAACAAACGAATATTTGAATTGTGTGCTGAAATTAGGAAATCCGAAATCTTAAAAGGCGTTACATATTCATTTCAAGCGAGAACTAGGGATATGAATAAGGAAATCTTAGCCGAGATGTTTGAAAGTGGTTTTCATACTGTTTTTTTTGGAATTGAAACTGTCTCAGATAAATTATTGAATGAAATTGGCAAGGATGAGTCGCATATGGAAATTGAGCAAGCAATAAAACTTTCTCAAAGTTTGGGTTACAAAGTGATGGCAAATTTCCTTTTTTGTTTACCTAACGAAACACGACAGATTCGAAACGATTGTGTTGATTTTGCAATTAAAAATAAATTGGATTTGGCTAAATTTAACAATGTTGTTCCATACCCAGGAACAGTAATGTATGATAATGCACTTTCATCCAGTAAACTTCACATTCTTCCTGATTTTATAAATTTTAATTCACAAGAGGTTTTAGTTAGGCCTATTTTTAAAAGGGCAGAATTCCCTTATATTCCTGACAATTCGAGTTCTTATGGAATGAAACAGGAGATTCTTTTTGCGTATTTTAGGTATTATTTTCGATGGAAAATGCTGGTTAAGGTTCTTACACAAAGGACATGGGGAGGTGCGATTTTCAGCTATGGGAATTCACCAGGGGATGTTTTAAGAAAAATACCATCGTTTTTTATCCTTTTAATCGATATTTCCCTTAAATTTGGACTTATGTTTTGGAGTGTTTTTAGAAAAAAAGGCATTCGATTCAGAGATTTGTGCAAATCCTTAGTTGGATTTTTTAAATAAAACAAATAAAATGACCAGAACAGATTGTCTATTTATAACTTCATCTAAGGCGCGGGCTATTCAGTTTTCTGTCTATCCGTATTTGGGTGTTGGATATCTGTCGAATATTCTTAAAACAAAAAATATAAGTAGCCGCCTTTACGATGTAGATGTTAACAAAGGCAACATAAAAAAGCTATTAAGAGATATTGAGGATAATAAGCCTTTAGTTATTGGCTATTCTGTTATGTCAATTTCATTGCCGCTATTTTATAAAATTACATTGGAAATAAGAACTAGATTTCCTGATATAATTATTGTGGCAGGAGGCCCTCATATTACAAGCGATCCGCAAATTATTTCAGAAATGGGCATTGACTATGGTTTTACGGGTCATGCAGAAGAGAGCTTTCCTGCCTTTATGTCAAAAATTAAGGAAGGGGACTTTAATTTTACGGATATAAAAGGAATGATAATCCCAGATAAAAGCAGATTTGACAAACCGATTCTTTTCGATGTCTCTGAATCTGATATTATTCCAGATTATAGTTTATATGATCTGACAAAATACCAAAACATCTTTTATGGTCGCAGGTGGTTTACAATGATTACGACTCGTGGATGCGCATATAACTGCAAGTTTTGCAAGGACCCTGGGAAAAATCGATACAAAGAATATCCGTTAGAGACTATTAAACAGCAGATTAGGTTTCTTGTGGTTGAAAAAAAACTAAAGTGGATTAGTTTTGTTGACGATACATTTACTTTTAATCGTAATAGAGTCATTGAACTTTGCGAATGGATTAAATCCGAGAATCTGAGTTTTAAATGGACTTGTTGCACAAGAGCTGATACTCTTGATGATGAGTTAATTAAAATTATGAGCAGTGCAGGTTTGCATTATGCAATAATTGGTGTGGAGGCTGGAAACGAAGAAATAAGACAAGGGATAAATAAAAACATTAGTAGTTCTGATTATATAAAAATTATTAATTCTTTACGCGAAAATCGAGTCAGAGTGCTATGTTCATATGTTTTAGGAAATCCAAATGAAACTTATACTCAAATTGGAGAGACCATAAGCTTTTCCAATAAGCTAAATGCAAACTATGCTCAATACTATAATATGACTGCACTTCCCCAATCACCGATTTTTAAATTCGGAATTGATGAAAATGTATTTGGTGAAGATATTTGGACGAAATACATGAAAGGAACGAGTGATTTGCCATATTATGTTCCGGAAGGATTGAACTTGAAAAAGCTAAAAAGACTTAAGACTTTTGCCTTTTTACGATACTATCTCAGACCAATTAAGTTCTTTGATTTAGGAATGAGATTAACTAAGTTTTTCTTTGATATTCGCTTAAGAAGTTAGTTATATTATCGTCTTATTATAAATTTTAACACATAGAAAAAGGCTCTTACTGTTGATTTAAATTCAGCAAAGCTATTAATTCGACGTAATCTCCTAAAGAAGTAGGGAAGATTGTAATAGTAATCGGAATATATTTTTTGATATTGCTTAATTACGTCTTTTTGCGAAAGATAATCTAGTTTCATGACAGAATTATTTCCTGCAAATCGACTCCAATCGTGAGTTAAAAGCCTGTCGTTTGAAACTGCCCAATCATAAAGTTGAGATCCAGGAATTGGAGTAAAAATACTTGAAACTAAAATGTCTGGTTTTAATCGTTTTAGTGCTTTAATATTTACATTGTAGGTTTCCCATGTGTCGGCAGGATTTCCAATCATTATCGAAACTCTTGTAATGATTCCTGATTTTTTTGTTTGTTTGATAACTTCTTCTATTTTCTCAACTTTTATACCTTTCGACAAACTGTCGAGAATATCTTGATTAAAGTTTTCGACGCCATACATTATTTGATAACAACCCGCTTCTTTCATCTTTTTTAGAATCTGCTCGTCCATCGTGTCAATCCTTGCAAAGCAGGTCCATTCTATATTTAATTTTTCCGAAATAAGTAAGTTGCAGAAATTGATTACCCTTGTTTTATTAAGTGTAAATGTATCGTCGTAAAAATTTATATGTTTTACTTTATATTCTTTTATTAGTAGTTTTATTTCTTCAATTATTTTTTCAGGATTTTTAAAACTAACTTTTTGTCCAAATGTTTTGCAACAAAAATTACACTTTCCAGGGCATCCTCTAGTTGTAATTATGTTTGCAGCTGGAAGTTTTCGATACGAGCCAAGAATTGGTTCGTATTTTTTCATCTTTAATTGGTGATATGCTGGAAATGGTAATTCATTAATATCTTTTATTCTTTCTCTTTCAGGATTATGAATAATTTTAAAAGTATCGCCATCTATAATTTTGTAGCTTATGCCTTCAATGCTTTCTAAATCTTTTGATTCTATAATGTCTAATAGACTAAGTTCGCCTTCGCCTCGCACAACGATGCTGATGTCATTACTAGTTAATACTTCATCTGCCATAAAAGTAGCATGAGCACCACCAGCAATTATTGTTGATTTTGGAAATTTATTCTTTAGCTGTTTTGCAATTTCATAGGAACTGTAAACGTATGGGGTAAGAAAGGAAATCCCGAAAATGGTGTTTTCTAATTCATATTCTGTTTCAATTTTGCTAAGAAAGTCAGGAATTTCATCATTTGATTTTATTTCTACATTAAGATCAAAAACCATTGTATCATAGCCTTTTTCTATAAGATAGGCAGACAAAGAAATTAGCCCCAACGGCGGGTCTAGATTACTTACCTCATGATAAATACTTCCTTCAACATAAGTGAAATTTGGACTGAATAATATGCAATTTATCTTTTTCTTCATTTCTTTTTCTTTTTAAAAATTGAAGAAAAAATTATTGGAATAATTGACACTACACCTATGATTAGAACTTTTACTTTAAGTAAAGAATTTGTTCTAAACAAAGTCCTTATCATGAATGAGGGCCTTAAGTAGAATTTTAGATAAGTTTTTTTATAATATCTCTGTAATGTATTAAAATCTAGATTCGCATGCTCTGTAATTTGATCACTTCCTTCGTATTTATCCCAATCGAAAGTTAGAATCTTGTTGTTGGCCATTGCCTCATTAAATAACTGTGAACCTGGGATTGCTGTTGTAATTGTAACTTGAATAAGATCGGGGTTTAACTTTTTTAGTTTACGTATATTGTCATCAAGAATTTCTGTGGTGTCGCCAGGGTTGCCAACCATTATTGCTGTTCTTGCTTCAATTCCAGCTTCCTGAGTTTCTTTAATGGCGTAAAAGATATCTTCAGGTTTAGTCTTTTTATTTATGTTTTGTAGTATGCTTTCGTCAAAACTTTCAATTCCATACATTATCTGATGACATCCAGCTTTCTTCATTTTAATCAATAAATCAGGATAAACTTTGTCAACTCTTGATGAGCATGTCCACCTGATTTTTATTCCAGATTCAATTAGTAAATCACAAAACTCTTCAATTCTTTTGCGATTAGAAATAAAAGTATCATCGTAAAATATTATTTGCCGAATCCCATAATTATGATACAAAATATTTATTTCTGCCAATATTCTTGCAGGCGACAAAACGCTAAGATGATTACCTGCAACACGACTGCAAAATGTGCATCTTCCCGGACAGCCGCGAGCTGTAATCATAATTGTTGCAGGAAGTTTTTCGTATGTTCCAATTAATGGTTTGCATAGTTTTATTGGCACTAAGCTATAATCGTTTATTGGTAACTCGTCTAGATTATTTATGCGGTTTTGCGGTGGGTTTATAATAATTTGGTCATTCTTTTTAAATGCAATTCCGTTTATTTCCTCCAAATTTTTGTTTTGAAGGATTTCTTCAGTACTTAATTCTCCTTCGCCAATAACAACGATTTCGGCAAAATCATGATTTAAAACATCCTCGGGTAGAGCTGTGGGATGTGCACCCCCAAAAATTACTTTAACTTCGGAATGCCAATTTTTTACTTTTTCGGCTAAGCGATATGCCGAGTTTATAGTTTGAGTGGCTGCCGAAAAACCAATGTACTTTATCTCACAATTGCCAAAACGCTTCTTAAATTCTTCTTCAAAATCTTTTTCGTCAATTTGTTCTAAATTACAATCAATGATTACTGTGTTAAAAGATTTCGAATTTAAATATGTAGCAATGGATAAAACTCCGGGCGACTGAAAACGATATTCGATAGCTTTCCAAATAAAACCGTCTTTTGCACCATAGTATGGTACAATTAACACGAGGTCATATTTGATTTTGGAAATCATTTCGATGTAAATATTATTTGTATAAAACCTGAAAAGCCTCGAAGTATATTCTTTACTGCATTGAGCGAATTTACACTTTTAATCAAATTAAAAACTATTCGAGGACGCAAATAAAATTTAAGGTACATGTTTCGTTGCTCTTTGAACAGTTCTTTCTCTGTAAAAACTGAATGGCGATACAAAACTTTTGATAGGTTGTAATCGGCCCAATTTTCATTAATGATTCTGCCTTCGGCTTTTGCATCAATATAGAATTGCGAGCCTGGCATTGGTACTGCAATAAAAGCTTGAAAAAAATCAGTGTCAAGTTTTAGTAAGTCTTTTTTTGTTTTTGCCAAACTCTCTCGTGTTTCGGTAGGTGTGCCTATGATTAGTGATATGCGTGACTCAATTTTTGCTTTTCTAGTTAGAATTAGAGCTTTGTTAATCTGCTCAATATTTATTCCTTTTCTCACATCTTTCAAAATTGATTCATCGAGACTCTCAACACCATACATTATAACAAAGCAGCCCGATTTCTTCATTAAGGCTAATACTTCTTCATCAACGGTGTCAACTCGAGCAAAACACGACCAATGCAGATTTAGATTTTCATCAATAAACCTTTGACATAGTTCTGTTATGTATGACTTTCTACATGTTATGGTGTCGTCATAGAAATGAAATTGCTTGATTTTATAAGTATTTTGCAGATACTTTATTTCATCAATTACTTGGTCAATAGTTTTAAATCTCAGTTTGTTTCCTGTAATTCTTGCGCAAAAAGTACATTTAAAAGGGCATCCTCTTGATGTAATTATTCCTATTCCAGGTTTTTTGCTGTTTAAAGACGCTGGTGGTGGCACATATTTGTCGAAATCTAAAAGCTCGTAGGCTGGTAATGGTAAATCTTCTGGTCTTACTTCGATTGCTTTTGTCTTAAAAATGCTTGAGTTTGGAAATCTCTCAAAAATATTATCAGGGCTTAAATCATTGCAATTAATTAAATTACATAATGAGTATTCACCTTCACCTGTTATAAGATAGTCAGCTGATTTACATTCGTCGAAAATTCTTTCTTTTAATACCGTTATGTGAGGCCCTCCAAGAACTATTTTAGAATCAGGAAAAAGCTTTTTTATAATGTCAGCAATCTCGTAGGCGTTATAGGCAACGGGTGTACAAACACTTATCCCAAACCACAGAGGCTGACCTGTTTTTTCAATTTTATTCTCGATAATTTGCTCAATACTTTTATTTCGAAAATCCTCAATTGTGAAATCTAGGATATTTACGTTTATATTATTTTGTTTTAGATGTCCAGCAATTGACAACAACCCAACAGGAGGCATAGTGTATTCAAAAGACTTTAAAATACTTCCTTTACCAGAGCTGTAATGTGGTACAATTAACAAACAATTACTCGCTGACATCAATTTTTGTTTAGTTGGTAAAGTTAGTAAAAATCTTATTTGTTTAATTTGAGATTATTTAATAACTTTTAGTGACCACGCATAGCTTGGGGAAAGGGTAGAAAATCGCAATAATAAATTTAAGTAAATGAATGATATTTCTATGCCCGAGGTTCTAAAATAGATATTCAGTAAGCAGTATTAAAAAATATATTATCCCTGCAGCAAAATACAAAAATCTATAAATGTTTCTTACAAATAAGGCTTTATCTTTTATGTTTCGATAAAAGAATGATATCAAAACTAAATGAACTAATGACGCGGTGAAAAAGCAATAAAAAGCAATATTTGGGATTATTTCAAAATATGCTAAAAGTACCAATATTAAAGCATTTAGCGAAAGAATGAAGATAAGTAATTTGGTGATTTTGTTAATCCCGAAAACAATTGGAGATGTGCGAAATCCTGATTCTTTGTCTGCGTCAAAATCAATAATTTCGTGCAGAAGGTGACCAGAACTAAAAGCTGTTGAGAAGTAAATTGCAATTAAAACGGCATCTATGCTAAAATCCTGAAATATTATCCAAGCCATTATAAAATGCAATATTTGCCCAAAGAAATGAATCATTGTTCCGTAAATTGCTTTCTGTTTTAATCCAAATTTTGGATGAGAGTATAGAATCCAAAGTGCCGTTATAATAATTGTCAGTATTGAACAATAAAAGTTTAAAAAGAGACTTATAACCAGACTTAAAAGGAAAAATAATGTTGAGAAAATAAGAAAAGTCTTTTGATTCAGATTCCAGAGATTTTTTAACCTTAGGTTATTTTTATCTTGTGCTTTTCCTGCAGCTGCATTAAAACTATAAACTGAAAGTACAATTGTAAAACTTAGCATTACCAAACCTGATAGCTTTAAAACCGTATCGCTATCAAATTCTTCAATAGCGAAAAAGCTACCGATGATAAAGAATCCAGACATAAGGATTACTTCATTTAAACGAAAGGCTTGCCAATATTTTAATATTATTTCTTTCATTATTTACTCATATTTTGTATGAGGAATTTTGTAATCATATAGTTATATAAATGAAGATTTATTATGCAAAAGTAAGAAAAATTAGTTTTTTTTTGTTTATTTGTGAATTAAAGTTTTTCCAATTTAGTAGATTTGTTTATTATGATTCTAAGCAAGTAAAAATTTGAATTAGATAAGTTTATGTTAAAAAAAATTACTATTGGTTTGGCACAAATTCTGGTTGAAGGGGGTGAGCCTGAAAGGAATTTTGCAAGAGCGGAGATCCTTATTAGAGAAGCTGCCGCTAAGTCATGCGACTTAGTTTTGTTGCCTGAAACAATAGATTTTGCTTGGACTCATCCATCTTCTTTAGAAGAGAGCTTACCAATACCAGGAGAGTATAGCGATTTTTTCTGCAGGCTTGCACTAGAACATAAAATATTTATTTGTGTAGGATTAACCGAAAAGTGTTGTGATAAGAATTACAATACTGCTATACTCATAAATCGAAATGGGGAGATTATTCTTAAGTATCGTAAAATTAATTTATTGACAGTTGAGCACGGATTTTATGAAATTGGACAAAATATAAATGTTGTTGATACTGAGTTTGGTAAGATTGGCGTAAATATCTGCGCTGATAATTATCATGATGCACTGTCAATAGGACATACTATTGGCAGGATGGGAGCTCAAATTTTATTATCACCTTCATCTTGGACAGTTGATTACTCAATTACTGAGGAGAATGATCCTTATAGTGATAAGTGGGAAAAACCTTTGAGTTCATTAGCATCTTTGTTTAATATTTTAGTTGTTAGTACTACTGCAGTTGGTTATATAGTTGGCGGTCCTTACGAAGGGAAAAAAATGGTTGGCTGTTCTATAGTAGCTGATAAAACTGGAATTTTGACAAAGGGACAGTTTAATGAATTTGCAGGTGAGTTAATAATTGTCAAAAGCGATGTCCCTCAAAAATCGATGAAAGGAACTCAAATTTCAGATTATATTAGCTCACAAGGAGTTTGTTATTTTCCTAAAAATGCAAAGTGATGGATGAGGTAATTGTAAATGGGCATATAAAGAATATTAAATATATGGTCTGTACACGCTGTGTGCAAGATTCGACTGTGCCAGGAATACAGTTTGACGATCAAGGGGTTTGCAATTTTTGCCACATGCACGATAAAATGGAAAAGATTTTCCCAAATGGAGATAAAGGTCGTGCTTATATTAATCGTATTGTAAAAAAAATCAAGAAAAAGAATAACGATAAAAAGTATGATTGTGTAATTGGAGTAAGTGGCGGTAGGGATAGCACATATTTATTGTATTTAGCTGTAAAGCAGTGGGGACTTCGTCCATTAGCTGTTCATTTTAATGACGGTTTTGATAATCCTGTTGCTGGCGAAAATATGGTTAAAGCTGTAAAAATTCTGGGTGTTGATCTAAGAACCATCACTAGCGATTGGCGAGAAGCTAAGGAATTAAAAATTGATTTTCTTAAAGCGTCCGTTCCCGATCTTAATATGGGAACAGATATCGGAATAGCGTCATCTCTTTATGGTGTGGCGTGCAAAGAGAATATCAAGTACATTCTTATTGGTCAGTCGTTTCGAACAGAAGGGGTAAAACCTCTTTCGTGGTCGTTTTTTGACGGGAAATACTTAAAATCTGTTCATAAAGAATTCGGAAAAACTCCTTTGAGAAAATGGAATCCTAAAGATCCAGGCTTTAATTTTGGCGTAAAAGAGTTGTTATATTATTCCTTAATAAAAGGAATAAAAACTTTTACACCAATGTATAATTGGGATTATAATAGAGCAGAGGCGACAGAATTAATAACTAAGCAACTTAATTGGGTGTACCCTGGAGCACACTATTTTGATGATTTGTATCACAGTTTAATTAAGTACGTGCATCGCACTAAGTTCAATATTGATATGAACATGAATAGTGATTCTGCTCTGGTTAGATCGGGACAAATGCCGCGTGAGGAAGCACTTGCTAGAGCTCATTCGGTTTATGCAATCGAAGATCCAAAAGTAATAGATTTATGCATAAAAAGATTGGGATTGTCAAAAGAGAATTTCGAGGAATATTTATCTTACCCACCTAAAACATTTCGGAAATACAAAACAATCTACAACACAATACGCTTTTTTAAAGCGCCGGTATATCTAATGTCAAAATTGAATTTTATACCGCGAATAACCTATGATAAATACTTTAATATCGGAGAATAGTTATGATAATATTAGGCATTAATGGAGGAGTAAGACTTGGCTATCAGGATGTTTCTGCATGTTTGATAAAAGATGGGAAAACAATTGTAGCGATCGAAGAAGAACGAATAAATAGAGTGAAGTTCTCGCCAGGCCAATTGTCGGAATTGTCAATCTATAAATGCCTTGAGTATGCTGGTATTCAAATTAACAATGTGGATATCGTAGCATGTCATGGCTCTACATGGGGGCTGACTTTCGAGAATATTTTGCGAGCTTATTTTACAGATAATTTTGGTTACTGTCCTAGATTGGTTTTCGTACATCATCATGATGCGCATTCAGCAAGTGCTTTTTATGGGTCTGGATTTGATGAGGCTATGATACTTACAATGGATGCTTCTGGTGATGGCGTCTCAACACAGCTTTCTGTTGGTCGAAATGAGAAAATAGATACTATTAAAAGATACTCGCGTCCAAATTCATTAGGTATTTTTTATTCAATAATAACTCAGTTTTGTGGGTTTAAGAGAGATAGTGATGAGTATAAGTTGATGGGAATGGCAGCCTATGGTAATCCTAATACTTATGATTTTAGTGAAATGCTTAATTTTAAGGGTGGGGAATTGTTTTTCGATGAGTCTTTCTTAAAACCGATTAAACCTGGCGAATCCCAACCAACAAGACAAGAAATAGCCTACAGCAACAAATTGACCGATATGCTTGGTGAAAGACGTTTGCGTAATATGGAAATTAGCCAAAAATATTATGATATCGCTGCCTCTGCTCAAAAACAATTTGAGACTGTGATTGTGGAAATTGTTAAAGATTTTTATAAAATAACAGGAATCCGAAAAATATGTCTTGCTGGAGGAGTGGCGCTTAACTGTTTGGCAAATCAAAAAATAATGGACCTTGATATTATTGATGATATTTATGTTCAGCCAGCTTCAGGCGATACCGGAATATCTTTAGGAGCAGCAATGTATGCATCTGCGATAGAGGGGGATAAACCATTACCAATAGAAACGGCATTGTTAGGTCCAGAATTTAGCGATGAGCAAATATTAAAGACTCTTAATGAAAATCAAATAAAATATCAAAAGATTGAAGATCCAGCTGAAATTGCTTCTCAACTTATAGCAGATTATAAAGTAATAGGCTGGTTTCAAGGGCGTATGGAGTTTGGACCTCGGGCTTTGGGAGCACGTAGTATTCTTGCTAATCCTGCAATGCCAAATGTTAAAGATATAATCAATAAAAAAATTAAATTTAGAGAGAATTACCGCCCGTTTTGTCCATCAGTTACTCAAGAAGATGCGAAAAACTATTTTGTAGGAAAAGCAAATAGAGCTCCTTTTATGAATATTACTTTCGGCACTACATCATTAGCAAAGGATTGTACTCCAGGAGTTGTTCATGCCGATGGAACTGCTCGAATCCAAACTGTTGATAAAATCAATCAGCCTTTATACCATAAGCTCTTGAATTTACTTAAAGAAAAAACTGGTCATCCAGTTGTTGTAAACACTAGCTTTAATACCAATAACGAACCAATAGTTTTTACTCCATCTGATGCCGTGGCTACTTTCTATCGTAGCGGTTTGGATGCTTTAGTTATTGGACATTTTCTGATTACTAAATGAATATCCTAGTATTAAACTTGCCTTATAAGCGGAAAATAATCCGTAAGTACTCATGTTCGTACCATGCAAATGGATTTCTTTATCCCCCAGTAGAATTGGTTCGTATCTCAAGTATTATAAAAGAAAAATGTGTTGACAACTATGAACTTAATTTTATTGATGCAATAGCTCTAAATTTATCGTACAGAAAATGTATTGATAAAATACTTAGAATAAAACCAGACCTAATTATTACATTAACATCTGTCGACTTTATTGGAGAAGAAATTCGATTTTTATCTAAACTTAAAACTTTAATTGACGCAAAATTGGTTGTTATTGGACACATTGCGTCAATGTTTCCTGAAAAGTTTCCATTTGCTGATGTCGTATTATCAAATAATTTTGAAGCAGTGATTGGTCAAACTTGTATTGAAAAAGCAAATAATGCAGATTGTTTTATCGCTAAACTCAAGGAAAAAAAGGATAACGATTATATATTTGATCCAGATATAATACAAAAAGTTGATCTTTCGTTTGTTGATGAAAGTTTGTATTCAGAGCTTTTTACCAGAGGCAAAACTGCTTTTACATATTTTTCTTTTGGTTGCCCATTTAAATGCAGTTTCTGTGTTAGGACGTATGGCTTAAACAAACATTATTATCGTAGCACTGAAAATATTATTGCGGAGATTGCAGAATATAAACTTGCAGGGTATAAAAATATCAGATTGTTAGACGATAATTGTAATTTAAATAAGGATTTACTACACAAGATATTGAATTTTCAAAATTCTCACGGTATTGAGTTCAATTATCATGGTTTAACAAGACTTGACTTGTTAGATGATGAATCGTTGTCATTGTTTGCTCAACTCAAATTTAAAAATCTATATGTGGGTATTGAAACAATTAACGAAAATACCCAGAAAGAATATAATAAAAAGCTTGACTTGGATTATAATAGTATTTACAATAAATTCTCTTACCTAGAAAAAAGTGGTGTGGAAATCACAGTTTTTATACTTTTTAATCCTCTAACAGAAACAAAAGATGATTTGAAGAAAACAGTTAAGTTTCTATCTAAACTTCCAATAAGCAATGCTGGTTTATCATTCGTAAATCCTTATCCTGGAACAGAATTGTTTAAAAAGAACAGAAAAGAAATTGATTTTTACTTTGAAGAAGACTATCATTCGAGGTTTGCCGATAAATATTATAAAAATATTGAACTTATTGAGTTGTGGTTTATGATACGGTTTTACTTCTCTTCATTGAACAGGCTGCTTATAATCGCAAAAAAGTGTTTATGCAATCCTAAGCAATTTCTTAAAATAATCTTTGGTAGCTTGATTTATTTAGTATTTGGTGAATCGAAAAACTATTTTTAAAGTAAGCTAGGAGTGTAGTGATTTAAAAATTTGTGCAAATTGACAATTCCATAAAGTTT
>CAZOHR010000020.1:15989-16565 GCA_964579045.1 uncultured Bacteroidales bacterium
TGATTTATTTAATATTCGTAAAGTAAAAGTTCTTTAATAAATACTAAATTGAATGAGCAATCCGCTTTGCCGTATTTTTGTAATTTAATCTTGCAATAGTTGTAAGGGTCAGAAATATCCAAAGATGTAAGAGCAAAATCAGCTCTATTTTTGTACATAGATCTAAATACTGCACTTAAAAATATACTCATGTTTTCTGTACACTTAGTTGGATTGGAAAAGTATTTTGGGATTATTGCATCTTTATTATTGGATTTATTAATCTCATCCATAATGCTATTGTATAATTTTACTGTGTCATTTGGGAAATATTGCGACATCTCATTTGGTTTAGCCTCAATTATTTTTATAGCGGACCGGAAAAGGAGATCATTTGATTTCTTATGTAAGTATAGAGTTGTAATTGTGAGACCACCAACAAAAATAAATAGAAACAAGTAAATTAGTCTTAAATATTTTTTATGGCTATTAATCATAATTGTTTTGCTTTTAATGATGAATTATTTGTACTATCAATTTTGAAAACAATTTTGTCAGTGCAAAAATATCTATTGTATTTCTCAATCCAAAGTTCTA
>CAZOHR010000020.1:16575-20432 GCA_964579045.1 uncultured Bacteroidales bacterium
GTTCTAATTCCGGATCATTATTAATCAAATCCTTTTCGTAGATAAAAAGAGTTGACGGCTTTGTCTTTATTTCCGATATTACAATTTTGTCTATTTTAGGATCAATAATTCCTTGTGAAATGCTGTTAAATCTAGCGTCCATTTCTAACTTATATTTTGCGTATTCGCCTGAAGTAAACTGATTAAAAATGTTTTTAAATTCGTTTGTCATAAAAACAATATAAACAATGCTGAGAATTACTGAATAAAAAACTACGGTATTCAATTGACTTGTTAGTTTCTGTAAGTAAATAGGAAGAAGCTTTGCAATGATTATCGGGGTTAAAACATAGACAATAATCAGATATCCCCAATTAATATAATTAATCAGTCTAACTGGATACCCTTGATTATTAAGATTTTGGTTTGTGAATACAAAAACATAGTAGCATAAATAAAGTACAACTAATCCACCAATAATTGACAAAATAATCTCTTTACTTGTGAAAATTATCTTTTCGGTTATTTTTAATTTGTGAATTATAAGCGAAATTGAAATTATTATCGGTAAGCAAGCAGGATTAATAAATGTCCATTTGAAAAGTGTATTTAAGTACGGAATAATTGTTGATTTGAAGGTTTCATAAAAATAAATTGAATTGTATTCTACCGGAGAACTGTACAGTCTTAAAGAGTTTCCGGGTATTAGAACAATGAAAATTGAACTTAAAATACCTATTGCCGCTAAAATGTAAAACTCATTTTTTAAATCTCGACGATATTTATAAATATAATATCCAATTATCAGTATTATGTAAAAATTCATGAAGATGTTTAGCTCTATCGTACCATAACTTAAGAACAACATTATAAATGTCAGTATTGAGTAGAGTAATTTTTTTGAAAGACTCTTTGCGTTTGTTAATAAAACAAAAAATCCAATCCAAAAGAAAATAAAGACCCAAGATAATAGATATACATAGCTCGAGCCAATATAAAATAAATCGTATGCGATTCCAGGGCTAAATGCGAAATGTAATAAAACAAACAATAGCCCAAATAGCAAAATGTTTTTTGTATTTGTGAAAGGAGTAAAGATACTTTTTAGTGCAAAAAGTACAGATAATGTCGTTACAGCAATAGTAATAATTGAGTTTATTTTATGGAATTGAATTCCCCAAATTGTGAAAATGTCGAATCCATATAAAAAGTTAGCAGTGTATCTAGCATCATATACAAGAAGAACTTTAAGACTATTCAAGAATGGGTTAAAAGTTCCATTGGGACTTGTTAAAGCAATGTCTTCAGCGTTAGGATATGAATGAAATGCTGCTAAAAATAATAAGAGAAACCCAAATGCACTAATTAAATAGAAAAGTATCAAGTTTGTTTTTCCTAATAATGCGAATAATTTATGATATGGATTCCTCCATGAAAAGCAGATAAATAAAATACCAGTAATAAGCAAAAGTAAAATGATTATTTTGTTTTTGTTAATTTCTATAATTCGGAGAAATTTTGTGATTAGCGACTTTTTACCTACAAAGCTTATAACTAACTTGTCATTTTCCAGTTTATAAGTGTACTTAAGTTCTTCATTTGTCACTGAATTGTAAATGGTCAAATATTTATCGGGATTTTTTTCGTGTGATGTTAAAATGATAGTAATAGTATTGAAATATCCATAATCTAGATTGTAGTTATACCCAGTAGAGTCTGGTGCAACTATAATGTCTTGTCCTAAAGTTGTTTGAACTACAACTTGTTTTATAGGTGCTTTGTTAAATTCTGTTTTATCTGCTTTGATATAAATTGGGTAATAAATATTTGTTCGTGAAACATATATTCCAGTACCAATAATTAGAATTAAAACAGAAAGTGCTAGAAGTATAGTTCTACTTTTTTTGTTCTTAACGATATGGGTTATATTTTTCAAATCCTTCTTGAAATTTTATGTTTTAATTATTGTTTTTCTTTTTTTCTTTTTGGAAAATATAAAATAATATACAATTTTGCTAATTCAGAAACTGCAAGAAATAGAGTTTTTAAGGATGCTCCTTTAGAAATCCCACCAGTTCGAGGGTGGTATGTTGAAGGTATTTCGATAAGTTTATATTTTGCTTTCAGAACTTTTGCACATATTTCGCTTTCAACCAAAGAGCTAGTTAATACTGGTGATATACTTTCAAAAATTTCCTTCTTGTAAATCTTTATCCAATTTACATCTTTTATTTTAATTCCTAATAAATACCTGTTTAATAGACGATTAAAATAACTTAGAAATTTGCGAAATATGGTATATCGTATTTTTTGAGTTCTATAGAATGAAATTATTGTTTGTTCTGGAATATTGGCATATGGAAGTAATTCATTTAGATTGAATTGTCCATCAGCAGGAACTGCGCAAATATTTTCGTATTTTGCATTACGATATCCTGAAAGCAAGGCCTCTCCAATGCCCTTATTTGTTTGGTGATTTATTAGGGATATCTTATTATTTGGAAGACACTCGTTAATCTCAATGCTTGTTCTGTCAGTACTTCCATCATTTACAACTATCAATTCCGATTCATCAGCATTTAAACTGTTTAATGTCTTAAGACAGTTCTCGATTACAAGTCGGATAGACTCCTCTTCGTTAAATGCAAAAATAATTATTGACCAACTTTGACTTTTCATTAAAGCTCTATTATTTTTCCATTATTACGCATGGATTCAAGAGCACAATCGAGTATATGCACAATTTCTAAAGAAAATTCCGAATTTGCAATTGGCTTTTGACCAGTAGAAATTGAATTGTAAAAGTCCTGAATCATTACAGCTAAGGCTTCGGTTGTATCGTATTTGGGGATATAAACATCTCCAATTCTATAATCTACTAAAACGCTTCCCTTTTCTTCATCAGTTAAAAGGTATCCAGAGTTATAGATTCTAATTTTTTCTGTCGGTTCTATATCGTTGTAAATAAGCATGCTCTGGTTACCACCAATAAGCATCTGTCGAATTTTTACAGGAGATGACCAACTACAATGAATATGAGAAATTAGTTCTGAATCGTAAAAAAGGTTTAAATATGAAATGTTTTCGATTCCACTTCGATAATGACATTTGCCCGTAGCAGAAACCGAAGTTGGTCTTTGTTTAATTAAATAGTTTATTATTGATAAATCATGAGTTGCTAAATCAACCAAAACATTAATGTCATTTTGAAAAATACCTAAATTTATTCTGGTAGAATCGATATAAAGTATATCACCAAGTTTGTTAGAATCAATTACTTCTTTTATCTTTTTTACAGCTCCATTATATAAAAATGTTAAATCTGTCATCAACACAAGTCCACGATCATCAGCTGTCTGTTTAAGTATTTTGGCTTGTTGATAATTAATGGCCAATGGTTTTTCCATTAAAACGTGTTTGTTGTTTTGCAATGCTTTAATTCCTTGTTCGAAATGATTGCCAGGATTTGTAGCAATAATAATACAATCCGTTTTCTCATCTGCAAGAACCTCTTCAGTATTGCTGCTAATTTCAATATTAGTATAATGCGACTTTAGAATTTCAAGTTTCGAATTGTCTTTATCACAGACAAATCTTAACTCAAAATTCTTATTATTAATAATATTTCTAACTAAGTTAGGACCCCAATATCCATATCCAATAATACTAACTTGCATTTTAATTGTTATTAAGTTGAGCAAATATAATAATATTATTAATTGATTTGTTATTCTTCAACTTGCACTTATCAAAAAATCCTATCCATAGAAAAACCACAAAAGCGAATTATATTCATTTTATTAAAATGTATAATACCCCCCCAAAATTAGGACAGCTGGTTAAGATAAAATTTTTAACTTTAAATTTTAATTAGTATG
>CAZOHR010000021.1:0-1571 GCA_964579045.1 uncultured Bacteroidales bacterium
TAATCCAATATTACACTTAAATCGTTTGTGTTAAGTTGCTTAATTTCGGTTTGACAAATAACCCTAACAATTTCTGGACTATTTTTTAATAATCGCTCACTACGTGACGCTGTAATTTCGATTTCATCAAGTAAAATCGACTCAGATTGTGCATTCGAACTGGTTACTGTCATTAATAATGCAATGGCACTTATTAAAAGTCTCAATAAATTTGAATTTTTCATTTCTTTCATAATATAATTAACAATGCCATTACTATTCGGCAAAATCATCATTGCAAAGATAATTACAGGAATCGGTTTCTAAACCTTTCGAATATTAATTTACTATTAATTTATTTTCTCCTCCCAAAATAAACCTTCTTTAGCCAATACCTATACATTGGATCTAAAAGCGTGATTTTCTCTCCGAATAAATCTATGATTTCACGATTTTCGAGACTCTTCTTTATTCGTTGAACATTTGCCGAAGTGCCAAGATTGTATTTTATTATGGTTTCGTTTGCGCTAAACTGCTCAACATTGTTGATTAGTGCCTTCAGGAAATTTATCTGTGTATTGCTTAATTCATCAGTTATTGTTTGAAATAAAAAATCAAGCTGCCTTAATAATGTTTCTTGGGCTAATTCGACGATCTCTATATTGCAATCGGTTTTTGTGTTAAGCCATGCTAGATGAGCAAGTTGCTGAACATAATATGGATGACACTCGGCATTGTTGGTAATTAACTCTGCACTAGCTTTATCTATTTTTTTACCAGTTGCTTTAAATCTCTTGATGATAAATTTCACTAACTCATCTTTTTCAATTTTTTGAAGAAAAATTATATCTCCAAATTTGTAAAAAGGCATTGACTGGGACGTGAAAATGTCAACCATCATGTGACGTTTACTACCATATAAGCAATATGTGGTTTTTTTATGCTTCTGCCAGTTTGAACGTAGTTTCTTTTGAAATGCAAGTGAATCATCAAACATTGCTATGTTCTGAAACTCGTCTATACATACTACAAATCTAATGTCTTTTTCTTTTGAGATATTTTCAGCCAGATTTAATATGTCGTCGGGATTTTGCTTTAATGCTTCCCAATCAAAACTAATGTTAAAATCGCTATTTGGCTCTGTGCTAAAGCTCATTTTAGGAATCAATCTACCCAAAAACTTGCCCGCTTTTTCTTTTATTTCAGCAAGTTTAGAATTTGATGCAAGCAGTATCTCTTTTGCCAGTAGTTCGTAAAACTCTTCCTCCGAACGAACATTGTAAAGGTCTATCATCACAAATCGTATGCTTTTATCATTTTTTGTCATGATGTCTGCAACTTTTTCTACAAGTGATGATTTTCCCCAACGACGTGGAGATATTAAAATTGTGTTTATAGTTGAATTAAAATTGGCTGCCAACCTTTCTGTTTCAACCTTTCTGTCAGTAAACAGAGAATCTTGGGCTAGCCTTCCATAAGCAAAAGGTGTGCACATATCTTTTTTTTTACAAAGATAATAAATTTTTCTCAACTAACAAAAATGTAACTAACAAAAATGTAACTAACAAAAATGTAACTAACAAAAATGTAAC